>NZ_JACJEB010000025.1:0-33095 GCF_014163845.1 Shewanella sp. SR43-4
GACAAAGAACAGCGCGCCAACGAATTAGCCCTTGCTAACATAGAGCTGGCCTTTCAAAACCAAGAGAAAGATAAGCGGGCAGACGAGTTGGTTCTGGCCAATGCAGACAAAGAGCAACGTGCTAATGAGCTAGCCCTTGCTAACATAGAGCTGGCTTTTCAAAACCAAGAGAAAGATAAGCGGGCAGACGAGTTGGTTCTGGCCAATGCAGAGAAAGAGCAACGTGCCAATGAATTAGCCCTTGCTAACATAGAGCTGGCTTTTCAAAACCAAGAGAAAGATAAGCGGGCAGACGAGTTGGTTCTGGCCAATGCAGACAAAGAGCAACGTGCTAATGAATTAGCCCTTGCTAACACAGAGCTGGCTTTTCAAAACCAAGAGAAAGATAAGCGGGCAGACGAGTTAGTTCTGGCCAACGCAGAGAAAGAGCAGCGCGTAAAACAATTAGCCCTTGCCGCCAAGGTATTCACTCATGCTCGTGAAAGCATTATGATCACGGATGCTGAAGGTCTTATTATCGAAGTCAATAAGACCTTCAGTGACATCACAGGTTACAGCCGTGAAGAGGCCATAGGGAAAACCCCTCGTATTCTCAAGTCAGAACGTCAATCACCAGAGTTCTATGTTGATATGTGGCAAGCCATCGTCAGCGAAGGATACTGGTATGGCGAAATTTGGAATCACCGTAAAAATAATGAAGTGTATGCAGTAATGCAGACCATCAGTGCAGTTTGTGATGTAAACGGTATAACGACCCATTATGTCTCTTTAGCGAGCGACATTACGCCGATGAAACAGCATCAAGAACAATTAGAACGTATTGCTCATTATGATGTACTGACCAATTTGCCCAATCGGGTATTGCTGGCAGACAGATTATCTCAAGCCATGCTGCAGTGCAGTCGACACGGGCAGTCTTTAGCGGTGGTATTTCTAGATTTAGATGGTTTTAAAACGGTCAACGATGCCTATGGGCATGATATCGGTGATGAACTGCTTATTGCACTATCGATCCGGATGAAAGAGGCGCTTCGTGAAGGTGATAGCTTAAGCCGCATTGGTGGTGATGAATTTGTCGCTGTGTTGGCCGATTTAGCCAAAGTTGAAGATTGTGAGCCAGTATTGGAGCGACTATTATTGGCCGCGTCAGAGCCTGTAACCGTTAGTGGTGTGGTACTCAATATATCCGTCAGTATTGGTGTTACGCTTTATCCGCGAGATAATGTAGATGCTGATTTACTGATGAGACATGCCGACCAAGCTATGTATATGGCTAAAGAATCCGGCAAGAATCGTTATCATTTATTTGATACCGCGCAAGATGATGCTGTTAAAGTACAACGAGAAAGTCTAGAGGCTATTCGCTATGCTTTAGATCATCATCAGTTTGTCCTCTATTACCAACCTAAAGTTAATATGAAGATAGGTACAGTGGTGGGCGTTGAGGCGCTTATTCGTTGGCAACATCCAGAGCGCGGATTATTAAGTCCAATCGAGTTTTTGCCTGTAATTGAAAACCACACCATGATGATTGAAATAGGTGAATGGGTTATTGATACCGCATTAACACAAATCGGCCAATGGCAAGCTATGGAACTTGATCTCCCGGTAAGCACTAGCGTTAACATTGCGGCAGTACAATTAATGCAGCCTGGCTTCATACAGACGTTAACGGATCTTCTCGCTGCCCACCCCAATGTTGAACCTCGCTATTTAGAGCTAGAGATGTTGGAAACCAGCGCATTAGAAGATGTTAATCATGTGTCAATTATCATGAATGACTGCATGAGCCTAGGTGTCCATTTTGCTTTAGATGATTTCGGCACTGGCTATTCGTCGCTAACTTACCTTAGGCGCTTGCCTGCCAGTTTGATTAAGATAGATCAGAGCTTTGTCAAAGACATGTTGAGTAATATTGACGATTTCGCCATTGTTGAAGGCGTAATCGCCCTAGCGAAATCATTTAAACGTGACGTGATTGCTGAAGGTGTTGAAACCGTTGAACATGGCACTGCATTATTACAACTAGGCTGTGAATTAGCACAAGGTTATGGCATTGCCAGACCTATGCCTGCCTGTGATATCCCCGCGTGGATGAATAACTGGAAGCCTGATGCGAGTTGGCAATGATTAAAATCCATCGATTATTTTCCGTAGGGCGATTGGCCAACTTCTTCAGCGACTAACCATACTCGCATATCAAATTCTAATTGATGGTAATCGGCGAGCATAAAAGTACACAGCTGATAAAAAGCTTTGTTGTGTTCTTTTTCGCGCAAGTGGGCCAGTTCGTGCACCACGACCATTTGTAAAAGCTCAAACGGAATATGCTTTAAGTGTGAGGCTATTCTAATCTCATTTTTGGCTTTGACTTTATTGCCTTGACGGCGATTAACATAAGAATGCAAACCTAGCGCGTGATGGCTCAAGCTAATTTTTTCATCAAAAATGACTTTGGCTAATGGGTCTGACTGACGCATGTAGGTGTTTTTTAATGCGATGGCCATATCATATAAGGCTTTGTCTGTACGTACTTGGTGTACTTTGGGGTAGCGGGTTAGAAAGTGATCACCCAATGCATTGGTATCAACCAATTGGCGGATTTTATCAACCACATCAGGCCGATAACCGTTTAGGTAACGTAAAGGGCTCTGTTCACTCTGCTGTTTTTTGATATCTGCGCTAGTGACTAGCAGGCTGAGGTCTGCTTTGGGTTTTAATGACTGGCTGGCCGATTTGACTGGCATTTTAGGCGGGGCTTTGATCGTTTTAGTTTTAGTGTCTGTCATAAATCAACTAATTAGTTCTGGCGCTACCACGACCATTTTTTCGGTATGGGTAACGCCACAATACAAAGGTTCTTTGTTTACACTTTACCGAAAATGAGTCGATTATGTTGAACATAAGCAACGTCAAAAGCATTTAACTGGACGCGTTTTAGGTCCAATGAGTCAAAGTCAACTTGTGGTGGGTTGCGCTTTAGTTGCTCTTTAATGGTTAAAGGAGAAATAAGCGAAACCGGAAGGTCCATTAATTGTAGTGTAGCTTCAAGTTTGAAGCTGGTGGCACTGCCAGCAAATTTACCTTTTTGCTCACGTTCAATAATGGCGATTTCATCAACTTTATAATCGCTCATTAGTTTTTTAAACGCAAAATCAAATTCACGAATGGATTCCGTGCTAGCTGATTGTGAAATACTGAATGAAACTTTACGACATGCTGGCACGTTAAACGTTTCGCCTTCATAGGTCAGTAAACAGATAATGGCTTCGCCGCCTTTTAATTCCACACCACAAATTTTCATGTTAATCCTTACTGGTTTATTCATACGATAATGCTGTTAGCATGCTCGTTATTGTTCATTTGTTGTAGGGCAGTGTTCTGCCCTACATTGATTATTCTGTCATCGCAGTTTATCAGCGATTGATGTGCCGTTTAGTCTTCTGTTGTTCCGTCGTCTTCAATAATGACAATCGGTTTAACTTTACGGCGCACAGGTGCATCACCTACATCAACCCCGGTAATAAAGCGTTTATCACTCTTAGGGGCTGCTTTGGCTTTTTTCGCCACGCTAGCTCTATTGCTGGTTACTGCGGCTTTTGCACTGGTACCGGCTTTAGCTGCTTGAGGCTTGTCTTTTAGGCCATTAAATTTGGCTTTTAAACCTTCAACTACAGTGAAGTCAAAGTTTTTACGTAAAAATAGTTGGATTTTTTTAAAGCTGTCCCAATCTTTAGGGCCCACAAACGACACTGCATCACCTTTAGCGCCTGCGCGACCTGTTCGGCCAATACGATGGACATACTCTTCAGCAAACTTTGGCATATCAAAGTTAATCACTAAGGAGACGTTGATTAAATCAAGGCCACGTGATGCCACATCGGTAGTCACCAGTATTTGCGATTGGCCTCGAGCAAATTGATCCATAATTTGGTTACGAGCCGATTGCTTCAAATCACCACTGAGCGCTGAGGTCGCAAAACCTTGTGCGGCTAACAGGGTCGCTAAACGGTCTGTATCTGAACGCGTCGCGGTAAATACAATCACTTGCTTATGCTGTTCTTGGCTTAATATATGCTGCAACAAGGCTTGTTTATGGTCTAAATGGTCAACCAAAATAATCCGTTGTTCAATATCTTTGTGTTCACTGTAAGACTCACCAATGGAAACATGGCTTGGGGTTTTCAGTAATGTTGCTGCAATATCACCTATGCTGTCATGATCCAAAGTGGCCGAAAACATTAAGGTTTGGCGACGTTTATGATCGGCGGCATCGTTGATGGCCTTTAATTGCGGGGCAAAACCTAAATCGAGCATGCGGTCGGCTTCGTCTAGCACCAACAATTCTAAGCCGTTTAAATATAAATGGCGTTGTTGTAAGTGATCGGCAATACGCCCTGGTGTGGCAACGATAAAATGCGGATCTCTGGCCAAGGCTTTAGCTTGGTCGTTAAAGTTCTCACCACCAAGTACGCTAATGGCTTTATATTGGGTATTAGCAACTAATAAACGTAATTGGCCATAAACTTGTTGGGCGAGTTCTCGCGTAGGTAACAAAATCAATACCCGCGGATCTTTTTTCGACAATGCTCTGGTGGATATCACTCGCTGCATAGCAGGCAACAAAAACGCTAAGGTTTTACCTGAGCCGGTTTTAGACGATGCCATTAAATCTTTACCTGATAAGGCAATGGGAAGTGCTTGCGCTTGAACATCGGTAGGCGTAGAAATGCCAAGGTGCTTTAAACTGTCAAGCAGGCGCTTGTCCAACGAAAAATCGGTAAATTGCAAAGGTAGATCCCCTAAAAAATGTAAGCCGACGATTATAGCTGTTTCACCTTGCTATAGCCAACAAGAGTCGCTTTAGTTATGCTATTTTTTAGCATTATATTATTGCCTGAGTTCGACGAGGTCATTGGTCGACTAAGCCGAGCTTTATGGTAAAGATGAATACAGAGTATGGAAGGAACAAAGATGACAAAGCTCACTGTGGGATTAGCGCTAGGCAGTGGAGCCGCTAAAGGTTGGGCACATATTGGGGTATTGAATGGGTTAGCCAAGTTAGACATTTACCCAGACAAAGTGGCTGGTTGTTCGGTGGGGGCGTTAGTCGGCGCAGCTTATGCCAATGATCATTTGGCTGAGCTTGAAACTTGGGTCAGTGGCTTTTCAAGCTGGGATGTACTTGGCCTAATGGATTTAGGCTGGCGTAAAGGCGGACTTATTAGTGGTGAGAAAGTGTTTGATGTTTTAGCTAACCGTATTGGTGACCTTAATATTGAACAACTGCAGCGCCCGTTTGCTGCGGTGGCGACAGATTTATATTCTGGGCAAGAGATTTGGTTTAAAGAAGGTGACTTGCGCCATGCGGTGCGTGCTTCATGTTCGATGCCTGGATTTTTACCACCCGTGCAGCAAGGTAATCGATGGGTTGTCGATGGTGCAGTCGTCAACCCGGTTCCTGTTTCATTAGCCCGTTCGATGGGCGTTGATGTAGTTATTGCGGTAGATTTAAATGCTCATCGCCGAGGCCAAATGCATTTGATCCCAGAACAAGTAAAAAGCCGCAAAGCCAGTAAGTCAGAACCTATTGAACAAAAGCGTGAGCTTGAAACCGGCTTTATGGATTTATGGGGGAAAGGCAAAGAGTACATGAGTGGCTTAACCGATAAGCTGGCCATGGGCAGCTCAAAATCTCATCCTGGTATGTTGGCGGTGATGTCACAATCCATGGATATTTTAGAACAACGCCATAAACGTTCGCGTTTAATGGGCGAGCCACCTGATATTTGTATTGTGCCCGATGTGGCTGATATTGGTACCATGGAGTTTCATCGCGCCAAAGAGGCTATTGAAGCGGGTGAGCAGGCAGTCAAAGATATTCACCATTTAATTGAAGCAACCTTAAAGTAACACTTAGGCGATGTCGGACTGGTATATTGATGGCAATATACCCGTTCGCGTCTAAGTGCTTAATGGGTGATTAATCAGTCAGTGCCTGTCAATCGTGGTACAGATATTGGTATCACATGGATGTTCAGCATCAAGGAGAGGGCGCTTATTTATTCTGGGATGCGTTTAATCGGCGCAATCTGTATTAGTTCGACTTATTCAATCTCATGTCGCGCCTCTTCGTCCTGAGTATTCATCTTGTCGTAATGAATACGTCACTTATACGGTTGATACTGTCATTAACGCTGTATTTGATGCCAGGTTATCGAAATGATCATCATTTTGAACGGCTAAAAACCACAACTACACGGTTACCTATGAGATAACTTATTTGCCAAAATCTTACATCGCGATGCTATTTTCAATTTTTTCTACCATGCGATCTCCCGTCATAAAAATCATTTTCCACACCTACAATATTTATTGCGAATAGCAAGTTATTTGCAATAAAAAGTACTGCCGACAATTATGATCTGGATCAAAGTAATGCTCAGCGTTAATGTATCTAATACACTCTATATTGTGTCTTTTGTAAATTAAAGCTCTATATATAGTGCTTGTAAGGATGGTTGTATGCTTGTAGTCGTGAAAAGGGATGGATGCCGGACAGCATTTGATGGATGTCGGATCAAAGAGGCTGTTGTGGCTGCAATGGAGTCTGCAGGTCAAGCTGACCATCAATATGCGCTGCAGTTAGCGCAAACGGTTGAGCAGCAAATGGCTTGCAAAACCGAAGTTGATATTCACGAGCTACAAGATGCAGTTGAAAACTTATTAATGTCAGGACCGTTTAAGTCGGTGGCACGTCACTATATTGAGTATCGACACGACCGTGACACTCACCGTGAGACTCAGAGTAAATTAAACTGCGCTATTCGTGGTTTGGTTGAGCAATCAGACAATGCCATTTTAAACGAAAATGCCAATAAAGATGCCAAAGTGATCCCAACTCAACGAGACTTACTCGCAGGGATAGTTGCCAAGCATTACGCTAAAACTCACTTGTTACCTAAAGATGTGGTTAGCGCTCATGAGAAAGGAGAAATTCACTATCATGATCTCGACTATGCACCATTTTTCCCGATGTTTAACTGCATGCTAATTGATTTAGCTGGCATGTTAACTCATGGTTTTAAAATGGGTAATGCTGAAATTGAACCGCCTAAATCCATCTCAACAGCAACGGCGGTGACTGCGCAAATTATTGCCCAAGTGGCGAGCCATATTTACGGCGGTACAACCATTAACCGTATTGATGAAGTGTTGGCTGAGTTTGTGCAAATTAGTTATCAAAAACACCTTGCTGTGGCTCGCAAATGGCAAGTAGCCGATGTCGAAGGTTATGCAATGACGCAAACCGAAAAAGAGTGTCATGATGCATTCCAGTCGTTGGAATATGAAGTCAACACCTTGCATACCGCCAATGGCCAAACGCCGTTTGTGACCTTTGGCTTTGGTTTAGGTGTGTCGTGGGAGTCTCGCTTAATTCAGCGGTCGATGTTAACTGTGCGCATGGCTGGTTTAGGTAAAAACCGCAAAACGGCCGTCTTTCCTAAATTGGTGTTTGCCATTAAAGATGGCGTCAATCATCAAGCTACTGACGTCAATTACGACATCAAAAAGATGGCCTTAACTTGCTCAACTATGCGTATGTATCCAGATATTTTAAATTATGATCAGGTGGTTAAAGTCACTGGTTCATTTAAAACCCCCATGGGTTGTCGCTCCTTTTTGGGGGTTTATGAACAAGATGGTCAACAAGTACATGAAGGTCGCAATAATTTAGGTGTGGTTAGCCTTAACTTACCGCGTATTGCGTTAGAAGCGGGTAAAGATGAGCAGCGTTTTTATCAATTACTCGATGAACGTTTGTTAGTTGCTCGCAAAGCGTTAGATACGCGGATTGCACGCTTAACCGGGGTTAAAGCCCGTGTTGCGCCGATTTTATACATGGAAGGTGCTTGCGGTGTACGCTTAAATGCCGATGATGATGTTAGCGACATTTTTAAAAATGGCCGTGCGTCAATTTCGTTAGGCTTTATTGGCCTGCACGAAACGGTTAATGCTTTATATGGCAATGCTGAGCATGTGTTTGATAACGCGCAACTACGTGAAAAAGCGGTCGCCATTATTCATCATCTAAAACAAGCCACTGAATCTTGGAAGCAAGAAACCGGTTATGGTTTTAGTTTGTATAGCACCCCAAGTGAAAATTTATGTAGTCGCTTTTGCCTACTTGATACCACCCAGTTCGGTGTAGTACCTGGGGTGACTGACAAAGGCTATTACACTAATAGTTTCCATTTAGATGTTGAAAAGAAAGTGAATCCTTTTGATAAAATTGATTTTGAACAACCTTATCCAGCCATCGCTAATGGTGGGTTTATTTGCTACGGCGAATTTCCTAACATGCAAAACAACATTGAAGCACTGGAAAATGTCTGGGACTACAGCTACAGCAGGGTGCCATATTACGGCACTAACACCCCGATAGATGAGTGTTACGATTGCGGCTACATTGGAGAGTTCAATTGTACCAGTAAGGGCTTTGTCTGCCCTAAATGCGGTAACCATGAGCCTAGTAGGGTATCGGTGACTCGCCGTGTATGTGGTTATTTAGGCAGTCCTGATGCGCGGCCGTTTAACTTTGGTAAGCAAGAAGAAGTTAAACGCAGAGTGAAGCATTTATAATGCATTACAGTGCTTACCATAGTGTTGATGTGATCAACGGCGAAGGTACCCGTTGCTGCTTATTTGTTAGCGGTTGTGAACATGCCTGTAAGGGATGCTATAACCAAAGTACTTGGCGTGTAGATGCTGGCCATGTATTTAGCCAAGCGTTAGAAGATCAGATTATTGCTGATTTAACCGACAGCCGTATTTATCGGCGCGGCCTATCGTTAAGTGGTGGTGACCCACTGCATCCGGCTAACCTGGAAGCCGTATTGCAATTAGTGACTAGGGTAAATACCGAATGTCCCGATAAAGACATTTGGTTATGGACTGGTTACCAACAGGCCGATCTCACGTCACAGCAGCAAGCTGTGGTGGCATTAGTCGATGTACTTATTGACGGTAAGTTTGAACAAGATAAAGCCGATCCCGCGTTATTATGGCGCGGAAGTAGCAATCAGCAGATTTATCGTTTTAAGCGCTAGCGTTTTTTAAGACTAGTCGTTTAATGCCAGCGCTTTAATGGTTAGCTGGTTCATTATTAGCACGTTAATTTTTAAGAGGCTAATCGTTTACATTTTGATCATTAGAAAGACCTAAACCATAACGATAACGTTTAGTACGTTGTCTGGTGTTAAATTGATCGACCAATAAACTCCATATGGGGGAGTCATTAATTTGAGGGTGTTTGCCTTGGCTTATTCGGCGAAGCTGGCGTTTAATGACTGCCATAGTCGCTAGCCCGGCTAAAGGTTTGCTCTGCCAATTCACCGTGGGCATCGCAGGGGTGAACTCAGGTTTGCTGCGCCATATATTGGCTAAGTCAGGATAAAAGGCAAGGGCGCTGGCAATGCCGCATAAGGTAAAGCCGGCATCAACGACTTGTTGCGCAACAGGCAGGCGATAAATGCCTCCCGTTAACATCAACGCAATTGGACTACGCAGAACTAACTGTGCGGTTAAATGTAAAAAGTAAGCTTCTCGAGCTAAGGTGCGCTCATCGGCGCTGCGACCTTGCATTGCGGGGGCTTCATAGCTGCCGCCGGATAACTCGACCATTTCAACTTGATGCGGTGCGAGCATATTAATCACTTTTTCGGCATCGTCGACATCAAAACCACCGCGTTGAAAATCGGCTGAGTTAAGCTTTACCGCAATATCAAAATCTGCACCACATTTATGCCTAATTTGCTTGACCACTTCAATTAATAACCTGGCTCGATTCTCTAAGCTTGCGCCCCATTCATCATCGCGCTGATTAGTTAACGGTGATAAAAACTGCGCTAACAAATAACCATGTGCGGCATGAACTTGTACACCATCAAAACCCGCTTGTTGAGCCATTCTTGCGGTCGTGACAAAGCGTTGGATAACATCATCAATGTCAGTGGTTGTCATTGCTTTAGGCTGAGAAAACATCGATGAGTGTTTACCTAAATCAAGTGCGACAGCTGAAGGTGCAATATTTTTGCCCCCCATCGCTTTAAATACCTGACGGCCTGGATGATTAATTTGCATCCACACCCTGGCGTTATTTTGCTTGGCTATTTTGGCCCATTGGATAAACGGCTCAAGTGCGCTGCTGGATGTGAGTACCACACCACCAGGGCCTGTCATGGCTAAAGGGTCAATCATCACATTACCGGTAATCATTAATCCAACACCGCCCTTGGCCCAAGCATCGTATAAGTTGAACAATGCTTGATCTGGTTGTTGCTGAACGTTGGCAAGATTCTCTTCCATTGCCGCTTTGACTAAGCGATTGGCAATGATCGCACCATTGGTTAATGTGTATGGACTAAAAATGGTATTAGCCATCAAATAACATCCTAAGATAAGCTATTGAATTAATGCTTCGTTTATCCTACATGTAGCCTAAATAGTCAATTATGCTCATTAGATAACGATAAAAAAAGCACTGCCACAGGCAGTGCTTTCATCATCTCTTTACTCAATTTAGCGCTAAATTGAGATCTAGATTTCGAGCAAACAAAATCCCGATTGATATGTTTTAAATACGATAAGTTAAGGTTAACTTCGCATTACGCTCTTCGCCAGGAAGACCCCCTAAGAACATGGCCTTATCGAAATACGTTTGATTAAATAGGTTATTAATGTTCAGTTGAATTTTATAACGTTCAACATCATAGCTAATAGCCGAGTCGATGACGCTATAACTGGGGACATAACCGTCAGGTATGCCAAATGAGCTAGACTGCGTGCTGCGTTCATCGACATATTTAGCGCCTAAACTTAATGACAGTGGCGCAGGTAAGCCCAATGCTGCGGCATAAGTTACCCAAGCGCCTGCAGTAACATAAGGTATGCCTTTTTGGCGTTGTCCATAATCATTACTATTGGGGTTTTGGTTGTCTCTGGCATCTTGGTAAACTGCGTTAACGTTGACTTTCCACTGTTCGCTTAAATATGCATTAAGATCTAATTCAACTCCTTTGGTGTCTTCGCTACCATTATAAAAGTACGGGTCAATGTTAGGCGTGACTGCGCTACTGTCGTAATCTGGATTGCTGTAGGCTACATTGGTTCGTGAGGTTTTAAACAATACTAATGATGCCAGTAATTGGTCATCAAATGCTTTAATCCGAATACCCAAATCATTACTGATTGATTGTGAATCATCACGATCAGCTTCATTACCTTTTACATCACCTAATACACTATAAGTCGTGCGACCTTTAGAGTGATTAATGAATACAGAGATATCATCAGTAGGCATATAGGTTAGGCCTAAATTGTAGGTTACACCGTTATCTGTGGTGTCTGCTTCTGGTTGTGGATCCGCTAGGCTACTGCTGTAACGAGCATCAACGCCTAAGTGTTGGTAAGTTTGTTTGATTTCGTTAAAAGCAAACCCAATACGGCTGGTAAATCCGCCGCCTAAATAGCCCACATGTTGTATACCTAACCCCCATGCCGTTACTGATTTATTATAATTACTGGTTAATAACGGATCGTACTCTTCAAACTCTCCCTCGCCCCAATTGGGGTTACGGATGTCATAAATGTACGGCAAGCTTCCTTGATAGGATTGATTGCCATTGGCATCTTTCAAGGTGTAATCGGCATCGTAAATCGAATATTGTTTAAAGCGGATGTCGCGGTCTTCAAAGTTAGCATTGATCAGTAATTCGTTACTGATATTGCCGATATCGAAGTCATAGCGCAAATCAGCAAAATACTGCCACGACTTTTCTTCTGCCGAGACTTTGCGATATTCCTGACGACGGGCGGCAAAAGGATATAAGGTGCCATCCTCAACTAAAGGCGCACGGGGATCGGCATTAATAACGCCATTTCGTCGCCAATAAACGTAATTATAAGCCCCAGTTTGACGTGCAAAGCTGGTTTCGTAATCACGGTGTTGCAACTGCTGATTTAAAAACAAATTATCGGTTAAGTACACATTATGGCTGAGTTTAAAGCGTAACTCTTCACCCTTGTTGTCTTTCGCCATCGGTGAAATAAGACCATTATGTCCAAATTGATAAGGTGTTAAGCCATCGTTTGCACTTAATGAATCCGCTAATTGTTGACGTTGTTGATCTGTTAGCTGTAAGCCATTATTGGTTGGATCATTGACCAAATCCTGCCAGTTCACTTCCCCTGCGGTTTTGCCCTCGACAGAGGCGGCATTATAGATGCGGATAGGATGGCCTATTGAGTCGACGGGAATAGCATCATTAATATAAGCCGTTGATAGCATGATGTTTTGATTTTCATTAAGCACATATTTAAGCGAGCCATATATTTCATCGCGATCGGTACCTAGATCTCGATAACCGGTACTATGGGCGGTTTTCGCCACTAGACGGTAGGCTAGGTCGTCAGTTATACCGCCAGTAGAATCAGCCATAAGAGAGTAGGTATCCCATTGACCTACTTCGGCTTCAAACAGTTGTTTGCTGACAAACTCAGGCTTTTTCTCAATAAGGTTAATTACACCGCCCGCGCTGCCCATACCATAAAGCCCTGTTGCTGGACCTTTGAGAACTTCAACAGAACTCACATTAGTCAATGAACGAGTGGGATTAAAGGTGTTACCTAAACCTGCGCCGCCATACATACCATCGTAAGTGTAGTTTGCACCTAACCCTCGCACGACTATGTTATCGCCAATACCATAATTATTACCGGCTTGGGTTACACCACTTATGTTACGCACTAAATCCTGCATATTGGTGATGCCTTGTGAGTCGATGAGTGTCTCATCAACGATCACTACCGCTGCAGGCGTTTCCATAAGCGACATATCAGATTTAGTCGCTAATCCTGAGTTCATTACTACTTGATTTTGTCTGCCGTAAACCGTCATTCGCTCATAGTGTTCTGAGTCTGATGCACTGCTCGAATCACTTGATGCTGGTGCAATAATCTCTGGCGATGGAATAGGTGTTTGGGCATGAACATAAACGGGAAACAATACACTTTGGCAAGCTATAGCAAGTAGTGATAAACGCAGTGGCGACATAACATGGGACCTCTATTAATATTTATGCGAATGATAATGATTATCATAAGTATTGCAATAGTGGCTTGACGGAAATGCTGTAGAAAGCGGCTTTGCTAGATGTGGTTGCTGAACAATTAAACAAGATGAGTGGTAATTAGATAGCGGTGAGGAGCTTTTAAAGTGTTACATCAGCGAGGAATTAGTGAGTCGAGACCATAAAAATCATTAATTATGCTCACAAGGTCAGGACAAAGTGGAATAGTAGCGTTGGTTTTTCGCAGGGTAGTACTGGCTAAATTGTGTATCGAGGTTGAAAAACTTTACCAGTACATGTCTATAAGAAGCGTTTCCTATTCGCATCTTAGGGGGTTTTGGGTATATAATCTGCCTCCGAAACGGTGTTGTGATAAACGTATAAACGTAAACGATTCACTAACACACCAAAGCACTTAAGGTAATCAAATGAATTTAAAGCTAGAACTGCAGACATTGAATGATAAATTAGACAAGTTTCGTCGCAAATTAGCTGCGGCTGAAGCACGTGGCGACGCCACGATTGTCCTGCAGTTTAAGAAAGAAGTGGCCACTGTTACTAAGCGAATCGCGAGTATTAAAGGCCAACAAACGCGTCAGTTTAGTCAAGAAGGTACAGCACTAAAAGCGCTCGGTTTTAAGCGCACTTTAACCAAAGCTGAACAAGCTGATATGGGTAAGTTAAATAAATCGGTTAAAGGCTTAGTGGTTGTGCATCCTTTAACGGCGTTAGGCCGTGAGATGGGCATAAAAGAAGTCACGGGTTTTGCTCCTGCTAAGTTCTAATATTTTCTTTTACAGTTAGTTGTCGTAAGGTTAATTCATGCCGATAAAATATATCGCAACATCTAAGTTACCCACACCTTGGGGTGTTTTTGCCATGCACGGTTTCGAAGAAATTGCTACTGGTAAAGAACACGTTGCGTTGACATTTGGTCAACTGGATCCCACTCAACCTATGCTAGGTCGTGTTCATTCTGAATGTTTAACCGGTGATGCATTATTTAGTTTACGTTGTGATTGTGGTTTTCAATTACAAGCCGCCATGCAAAGTATCGCTGAAAAAGGCCAAGGCTTTTTGTTGTACTTACGTCAAGAAGGGCGTGGGATTGGCTTACTCAATAAAATTCGTGCTTATGAGCTCCAAGATGCGGGTGCTAATACCGTAGAAGCCAATTTGCGTTTGGGTTTTGAAGCCGACATGCGTAAATACGACATGATTTTACCGATGTTAACCCAAATTGGGGTGACCAAAGTGAAGTTGATGACCAATAATCCGCGTAAAGTGATGGCAATGCAAAATGTGGGCATTGAAGTAGTGGAACGTATTCCGTTGCAAGTCGGTAAAAATCGCTACAACGAATCATATTTAAAGACCAAGTCCACTGAGCTAGGTCATATGATGTCGGAATATCATTTTCACGATGAATAGTTTGGCACAGAAATAGTTTAAATGATGATGAGACAAGGGCAGAACACACAGCTTATTGGGTCATCATCATTTGCTTCTGCGCGCTTTGCAGCGGTACTTTTTCGCTTAATCTTGGTAGCGCTTCTGTTTTTTTGCAGTAGGGGTAGCTATGGATCTGAATTACCTTCACCAACATCCCCTCAATTAATCACTGAACCTGATGCTTCACATTATGCGTTTGCCAATTATTTAGGCAGTGGTATTTATCGTACCTCAGGCCAAAGTGCTGCAGTGGCCAATATTCCTTTGGGGTTTGTGCTTGACTCAACCGACGATTATTTACTTAAACTTCGCTTTACCGCATCGCTGGGTTTTTTTGATTATTCATTTAACGATTTACCTCAAGGCAGCATTCCTAAAAGTGTTGGTACGATAACGTTAACCCCTGGGCTTGAATATCACTGGCGAGTGGATGATAAGTTAACCTTAGAGAGTTATGTTGATTTAGGTTATGGACATAATTTTTCAACTTCCAGCCATGTAGGCATTTTTTCAACTGGCATTTCTGCACTCTATAAGCTCGATGCGCCTTTATTTACTCCAGTATGGGTCAATCGGATTTATTATGCGGGTTATCAAAGTAATCAAAATGACAGTACAGAAGGCTATTCCGTGTTTAAAAGCGGTATTGATTTTGGGGTTAATTATGATTGGCAGTGGCAGGATACTCGGGTTGAACCGAGATTTTTTATTGCCGGACATTGGTATTTCGATAAGCTAAAATTTGTCTCGCCGGTTGGGGATAATGTATTAACCTCATATACTTATGAAATTGGTACTACGTTGGCTTTTTCTAAACCTATTACCTTGAGTGCAATAGGTTTAGACAGTGTTGAAATAGAGCATTTTGGATTAAGTTATCAAGTAGGTGGTGGGCTTAAAGTGTGGCGATTGATTTTTGAGTTTCCGTTATAAGCCCCCTGCAATGGTTACCTCTTAATACATTAATTTGAGTTTGTTCCCCAAATATCCGCATTCACAGGTGTTGTCGACTTTTCTGTAGCTGTGCTCGAGCTTGGTTTTGCTGTAGCCGCTTTGTGGGTTGCAGGTCTCGTTGAGGCTACTTTTGTCTTTGATGGCCGAGTTTTAGTCGTAAATGCTCCGCGACTATCTTCTTTCGGTGGCGGCAATGGCAGCTTGTTAGCTTTAAGGTACAAGTATTCAACTTTGTCGCGGGCCCAAGGCGTTTTACGTAAAAACTTCAAGGTTGATTTTACACTCGGGTTATCTTTGAAACACTGAATGTTTATCCTCGATGCGAGTTCTTCCCAGCCGTATTTTTCAACCAGTGAAGTCACTATCGTTTCTAGTTTTATGCCGTGAAGCGGGTTGTTTGCTTGTGTCATGGACCGTGCGAGCTAATTGAGTTTGGTGATATTATACCTATATTGCAACCAAAGAGATATCTACACAAAAACGGCAGCCTAGGCTGCCGTTTTTATTTAATATGAGCGATTATTGCTCTTTGACGAATACGACTTTTTCTTCATCATCTGAATCTATATCGCCTTTACCTTTAGTATTAATAATAATCATTGCGGCAATAATTGCGGTAGTGACTAAACCTGCAATGGTTGATACTGTCATCGGTAAACCCGCACCTAATGTTGATGAGTTCAACATAAAGCTAATGACAACACAGGTCATGAACATCGCTGGTACAGTACAAATCCAATGAAACTTATTATGGCGCAGTAAGTAAGCCGCTGCAGTCCATAGCATCAATACCGCAGTGGTTTGGTTTGCAACACCAAAGTAGCGCCAGATAATGCCAAAATCGACTTGAGTGAGCATTGCACCAACAGCAAATAATGGTAATGCTAGCAGTAAGCGCTTAGGTAGCTCGACTTGCTTAATGTTAAAGAACTCAGCCAAGATTAGACGTGCTGAACGAAATGCGGTATCACCTGAGGTGATAGGTAATACAATCACACCCAAGATAGCCAAGAAACCACCAAATGTGCCTAGTAGACCATTAGATGCTTCGTATACCACGTTAGCGGGGTTGCCACCCATGCCGGCATTTAATCCTTCCACACCACCAAAGAATGATAATGCAATAGCACACCAAATTAGCGCAATCACACCTTCACCAATCATGGCACCAAAGAACACAAAGCGACCATTTGACTCATTTTCAACACAGCGGGCCATTAATGGAGATTGTGTTGCATGGAAACCTGATACGGCTCCACAAGCAATGGTGATGAATAATGCAGGCCATAGTGGCATGTCATTAGGGTTTAGGTTGCTAAAAAAGTCACCCATTACAAAGCCTGGCAACATGGTATGTTCACTTGACACTGCTAGGGCTATGATAAGACCCAGTGACATAAATACCAGTAATGCACCGAAGAATGGGTATAAGCGGCCAATGATTTTATCGATAGGAACGATAGTGGCAACTAAGTAATAGACAAAAATAATACCGACAAAAATGGTCACATCTAAACCAGTTAGTTTACTCAACAAGCCCGCAGGAGCAGAGATAAACACCACTCCAACTAACAATAATAAGATAATGGCAAAAAAGTTCATAAAGTGTTTAGCGCTTTTGCCTAAATACTTACCCGCTAGGTTAGGAACCGATTGACCGTTATTGCGTACCGATAACATCCCCGAAAAATAATCGTGAACGGCACCAGCAAAAATACAACCAAATACAATCCACAGCATAGCTGCTGGGCCGTATAGTGCGCCGAGAATAGGACCAAAAATTGGGCCGACTCCAGCAATGTTTAATAATTGAATTAAGTAGACTTTGCCTTTAGACATTGGCACGAAATCGACGCCGTCTGTTTGTGTAAAAGCGGGTGTTTGTCTTTGAGTGTTAATGCCGAATACTTTTTCGACAAAGGTCCCGTAAATAAAGTAACCGCCGATGAGTAAAGCAACACAGAGTAGAAACCAAGTCATTTTTATATCTCCCCATTTATATCGTGTGACCACTTTAAAGCATCAAGGTGGTCAATTGGGGGCGAACTCTGTGACAGGTTGAATGTCTTGCCTAAGTGGTAAATATTCACTGTGAGCGGTTTGACCCGCAGAGTAAATGTGGCCTGTATCACATGTCTTTTGAACTAAATACTATTGAAATCCAAGCAACAGTTTCAACTCTTTGAGATATCTGCGTGAAATAGGAACTTTAGCGCCGCTATGGGTAGTGACTTCTGCGCCGCTGTCGGTGATTTCAATTTCAGAAATTGCACTCGGTGCCAGTAGGTATTGTTTATGACAACGAAAAAGTGCGGTTTTTTGCTCTAAGACTTTTAGGGTTAATTGGGTATGGCTTAAACCTTTATTTGAACACACATGAATACCGCCAACATCACTAACAATAAATTCAACGTCAGCGGTTGCGACAACTTTGAGCTTATTACCACTGTAGCAGGGTAAATGAGCTAATTGCGTCGGTAATATCTGAGACATCCGTTGCGGCGCGATATTGGCTCTAACTCTATCTAAGGTTTGGTTGAAGCGTTTCTCATCAATGGGTTTTAATAAGTAATCGAAGGCATTGTTATCGAATGCTTTTATCGCATATTCATCAAATGCGGTAATAAATACTGCTCGTGGCATTTGCTCTGGATTGAGCATCGCAAGCAGCTCCATACCATTGATCCGCGGCATTTGAATATCAACAAAAATAAGATCAGGCTTTACAAGGTTAATTTGCTGTAGAGCTTCAATGGCATTACTGCATTGCCCCAACACTCTTATATCAGGATGTTTGTCGAGTAAATCGGCCACTTCTTGGCGGGCAAACGGTTCATCATCAATGATTAGACATGAGATCATTGGTCAATTTCCTTTAACGGTACACGCACACTGACACGGGTGAACTCATCTGCTTTACACTCAACTTCAATACCGTATTGGCTGCCAAATAAATTCTGAATTCGCTTATGGACTAAGTTCATTCCTAAGCCGTCGGTGTTGTTCGATGGTTGATACAAACCCGCGTTATCCGTGACATTAAGCATAAGATCATCACCATCAATTGTCGCCTGTACATTAATAACACCGGCTTCAAGCATACGCGATGTACCATGTTTCACTGCATTTTCAATTAAAGGTTGTAAGGTAAATGCAGGCATTTTTAAGTGATGATAAATACTCGGTATATCAATGCTCACTTGTAACTTATCAATAAAGCGAGCACGTTCAATCGACAAATAAGCGTCTATATGTTCAAGTTCATCTGCCATGGTGACTAGCCCTGTTGTTCGGGTTAGGTTAATGCGTAAAAATTGCGATAATTGCTGCAATAACTGTTTAGACATTTGCGGGTCACGCTTAATAATCGCACTAATAGTGTTGAGAGCATTAAATAAGAAGTGAGGATTCACTTGTGCTTGTAACAACTTTATCTCTGCTTGCATGAGTAAACTTTTTTGCTGTTCAAAGCGCCCATAAAGTATTTGGTTAGACAGTAATCTGGCAATTCCTTCGCCTAAGGTGCGATTAATGTTTAAAAACAGCTTGTTTTTCGGCTCATACAATTTAATCGTGCCAATGACTTCGTCATTACTGCGCAGCGGGATCACTAAGCTTGAGCCTAAGCTGCAGTTTGCGGATAGAGAACATGAATAAGGGGTGTCGACGCCATCGGCAAACATGACACTATTTTGTGCAATGGCCTCGAGAGTGATTTGAGATGAAATGGGTGTATTAGGAATATGGTGGTCAGCGCCAATACCAATAAAGGCGAGTAATTTATTCCTGTCTGTAATGGCTACCGCACCGACTTGGGTTTCTTCTATGACGATTTGAGCAACTTGTTTGCTCGACTCTAAATTAAAGCCCTTTGACAGCAATCCGACACTGCGCTCAGCAATTTTGAGGGCTTTGGTTGAAAAGCTGGACGAGAGTTTATCGAACATCGCTTTTTGGTCGCGAACAATACTCATAAACATGGCTGCACCAAGGGAATTAATCAATAACATTGGCGGAGCGATGAGCTTAACTAACTCCCACGCTTGATCAAAGGGTTTGGCGATTAATACAATAATCGACATCTGCATAATTTCAGCCATAAATGTCACTCCAAATACCACCATTGGCTGATAAGCCATTTCAGACTTGCCGGCTTTTTTGAAGTAATAGCTGATCATTCCTGCAGATAAACCTTCTAACGTAGTCGATATTGCACAAGCAACATCGGTAAATCCACCCATAGAATAACGGTGTAAGCCGCCGGTTAAGCCAACCAGAAGCCCGGTAATTGGACCACCCAATAATCCGCCTAATACCGCACCCATTGCACGAGTATTGGCTATCGCTCCTGAGGTTTGTTCTCCAAAGTAAGTTGCCATAATACAAAAGCTTGAGAACACTAAGTAGATGAAGATTTTGTGAGGTAATCGTTTCGATGTTTCGGCAAAGAATTTAAATAATGGCGTTTTACTGACTAAGTAAACGATAACTAAGTAAACACACATTTGCTGTGTTAGTAGCACTATTAACGCCATATTATCTCTTTAGGATGTAATTAAATGCAGTCAAATTGGATTGTTAACACGTGGCTTGTTATTTTGCTTAGGCGCCATCAGTAATCAGTTATTGATTACTGACATCTTAATATTAATTTACCATTAGGGTGATGAACATAAGTGTTCAATATTACATCGTGACTTATGTCTCCAAATATCACCTGCCTAACCTGACAACGGAGCCGTGAACCTAATAATTAACCCGTTGAGGTTAAGTGAATACTCTTATGTTAATGATTACTTTCTGGCGAGTAAATTTGTTTGCTCAGTGTTGCTTTGTTGATAAAACTCATCAATGAGTATTCTGAGTATTTTTGATTTAGCCACTTTACTGACTTTCGCTATTTCGTCTAATTGCGAAATACTTTTTTCAGTTAATGTAAATGTGGCATGGCGATAAATTTTAGTGCTTTTTTTATCTAGCCCTCTTAAGAACTCTTGCGTGTTTGAGGCGATATTGCTTTGGCCATGGGACGCGTCAAGACCTAATGCATATTTATTAGCATCCTCAATAAAGTCATCTACAGATACCTTGACTCGGGTATCTTTGGGTTTCTTGCGCTTAAGATCAGTTAAACTCATAACTATTTTCTGGTGGTATGGCAAAAAGCTCATCAGCAATAGCACGAATTTCATCAGCCGCTTTACCGCTAGGTTCGATTTCCAACACAGAAGAGCCGCTTTCTTCACTATCATCATAGATATTACGGCTAAATGTGACCGAATTAAGGGCGCGTAAACCAAAAGACTCAACCACTTCTTTCGCTTCTAAAATACGCTTTCCTTGAGATGGCAGAGCAGGGCACTGTGTTATCACAATGGCAGCAATCATTTTGGGATTAACCATTTTACAAGTACTGAGCATGTCTTCCATGTGAGGTAAGGTTTTAAGATCGCGACGTTTGGGACGAAGTGGTATAACAACATAGGTGGCTACCGACATCGCGGCGCGCATTGCAAGGTTATCTTGGCCACCACAATCGACAATCACGTAGTCAAATCGCTCATTTAAACTCAGTAAGTCATTACGGATTTTGCCATAAAGCTGGATGCAATTAATCGCTTTTAGGCTGGGGTCATTATTACGAGCTTGGATCCAGTCTGACGTGGTACGTTGCGGATCGCAGTCAACCATGAGCACATTCGCATCGTGCTTTTGGCTAATATATACAGCAATGTTCTGTGCTAAACAGCTTTTCCCACTGCCACCTTTTTCACCGCCAACGAGCAATATCATGTTGTGATCCTTGATGATAGGCGCCTTGTTGCACCGAAAGTTTCGCTAGGTATGTAACTTGATTATAGAGTAGCCATTGAGAGCTGCATAAAAATAATCAACTAAATTAGCTGTAAAGCAATATGGTAACTATTTACTGAACATTCGGAACTACGGCAAACTTGGCCTTTAATGGTATTTTGTTTATCAGTCTTTTCATTAAATGTTAAGGCGATCAAATCCCCAACTTTAAAAGCAGCCTTAAAGTCGATTAACACCCCTTTTCGGGCCAGATCAATACAAATAGCATGATCTGTGCATGATTCACCTTGTGAATTGATCCAATCTAGGCGGATCCGCTCTGCTTCCATATCTACACGTAAAGAACTGCGTTTTTCTTCGAATCCGGTTGGCTCTTGCCCCATTCTGTTTCTCCTTGAAATGATGAGTCTTTATGTATGTTTTTCTGCAATTTGATGTTGATTTTATTTACACGACTTATTTCAATTAATTGGTAAAGTTATAGCATTCTTTTCTAAGATGTTCGTTTAGGGTTTTATCTTTAGCATTAACTCAGTTAATTGTATTCATTTTTAGCATAACGACTTTGTTAAGCAAAACTAAATTTAGCAACCAATGCCGATAAAAAGACTTGGCATTGGCTACCTGAACCACCAAGTTGATTAAGTATCGTAGTCTTGGTTTTTAGGGTAAGGCATTTTTAATTGACCCCAACGGATCACAATTACTGTGCCTGCCAGTAAAATAGTCGACAGTGAAATGGCTAAAATACGCCAATCTTCCATTGCTTTCATGTCTAAAATTAAGTATCGCGCCAATGCCACAATCGCGATATAGAGCGGCATACGAATAGGTAACTTACCTGATTCAATATAATTAACGACCATAGCCAATACTTCAAGATAGATAAATAGTAAGAGTAAATCGGCTAATTCGACAGTCTGAATGACGATCATGTGAAGAATTTCTTCGCCAATAGCAAATACTGTCGCCATAGCGATAATTAATAACACTAGATGTTCGATATTTTTTAAGGTTTTTAATCCTACTTTTCGCAGTAACGGCATACTCATCTTCATCAATAAAATCAAAATACTATTATTGACGACTTCAGGGTATTTTCCCAGTGATCTCGATCGATTTTGTGAGATAAGCTGTGACTTGTTCAATCGATGTTTAATTGAATGAACAACACGGCATCGTTTGCATTGTTATTACATGGGTTAAACGCGCATTGTTAGTGATGGCGATTAGCTCACCGGCAAAGCTTCTTTACTGTATACCGGCCTATTGAGTAATCGTTTGGTTTAGTGCACTGGTTATGGGTTTGCTATTGATGGCGAGAATATCTAAGTCATCGAAAAATGAGCTTTTAATAGCGGATTATGTACCATTGTGGCTAACAGTCATGTCATTTTATAAACATAAAAAAACCGCTCAAGCGAGGCTTGAGCGGTTTTTTTATCAATAAAGGTTAGTTAGCGATTAACGCTTTAAACCTTCATTCAGTAGAGGACGCATAATTTTGACTATCTGAGTGGTTACTTTTGGGCTACCTGCCACAATGTTACCTGAAGTCATATAGTTATGTGCACCCGTAAAGTCGGTCACTGTACCGCCGGCTTCACGACAAATTAAGTCGCCTGCTGCGATATCCCATGGTTTTAAACCTATTTCGAAGAAACCATCTAAACGGCCTGCTGCAACGTAAGCTAAATCTAATGCCGCTGAACCGCCACGACGAACATCGGCACACAATGAAAATACTTCGCCTAAAATGGCCATGTAGCTTTCTGTGTGTTGACGAGCTTTAAATGGAAAACCTGTGCCAATCATAGTGTTGCTTAAATCATTGACGTTAGTTACGCGCATGCGGAAGTCGTTAACCTTAGCGCCTTTGCCGCGAACAGCTGAAAATAATTCTTCACGAACAGGATCGTAAACAACGGCAACTTCAATTTTGCCTTTGTACTGAAGAGCGATAGACACCGCAAAATGAGGAATACCACGAACGAAGTTGTTAGTGCCATCCAAAGGATCAACTATCCAAATGTAGTCTTTATCAGTACCACGGTTTTCACCGTTTTCTTCACCAATAATGGTGTGGTCTGGATAAGATTTACGAATTTGATAAGTAATAGTTGCTTCTGCTTCCTTGTCTACACTAGTCACAAAATCATTAATACCTTTACTGCTTACCTCAACACGGTCAAGTTCAGTATAGGCGCGCATAATAGTTTGGCCAGCAGCGCGTGCAGCGCGTGTGGCAATAGTCAGCATCGGATGCATTGCAATCCCCTGGATGTTAAAGAACGAGTAAAATAGCGCCCGCATTATACTTAATTTAGCCGTTATATCAAATGCAGATTTTCATATAACGTAATTTTTAACGATTGTGTTAATATACGGGCAATATTTTTTGCTAAAAGAAAGTGCTACATGCTCAGTAATATTCGTGTTGTTTTAGTTGGTACCTCACACCCTGGTAATATTGGCTCTACAGCTAGAGCGATGAAAACCATGGGCTTATCAAATTTATATCTCGCCGAGCCAAGAGCTGAGCCTGATGGGCAATCGATAGCACTTGCTGCAGGTGCATCTGATATTCTAAAAAATCTAACTCGTGTTGATTCATTAGAAGAGGCCATTGCCGATTGTAGTTTAGTGATAGCAACGAGTGCTCGCAGTCGTACCCTTGATTGGCCCATGCTTGACCCTCGAGAAGCGGGTTTAAAGTTAACTCAAGAAAGCCTAAATGGTCCGGTTGCTATTGTCTTTGGTCGTGAAAATCATGGCCTGAGTAATGAAGAATTACAGCAATGTACTTATCATGTGGCGATTCCGGCAAACCCAGAATACAGCTCGCTAAACTTGGCTCAAGCAGTACAAATTATTTGTTATGAAACTCGCGTCGCGCATTTAGCGCAAACAGCAACGCCAGTTGTCACAGAAGAATACCCATTAACATCTGAACTTGAACGCTTTTTTGTTCATTTAGAGTCGACCTTGTCTAAAACTGGTTTTGTGATTAAAAATCATCCTGGGCAAGTCATGACTAAATTGCGTCGTTTATACACTCGTGCCCGTATTGAAGCACCTGAGATGAATATTCTTCGTGGCATTTTGACTTCCATTGATAAGAAAATGGATAAACAAGATTAAGCAGTAAAGGAACACACCATGGCCATCATCGCTAGGTTAAAAGAAGACATCGAATCGATTTATCATCGTGATCCTGCTGCAAACAGTACCATAGAGATAATATTTAATTACCCGGGTATGCATGCTATTTGGATACACCGTATTAGTCATAAACTGTGGCTAGCGAACTGGCGTTTTACGGCCCGTTGTTTATCGACATTTTCTCGCTGGCTCACCGGTGTTGAAATTCATCCCGGTGCGACGATTGGCCGACGTTTCTTTATTGACCACGGTATGGGCGTTGTAATAGGTGAAACTGCCGAAATTGGTGATGATTGCACGCTGTATCATAGTGTTACTTTGGGCGGAACAACCTGGCAGCCAGGTAAACGTCATCCTACCTTAGGTAATAATGTGGTGATTGGGGCAGGGGCCAAAGTACTTGGACCTATCACAATGCACGATGGTGCACGTGTTGGCTCTAATTCTGTGGTGGTTAAGGATGTCGCCAGCGATCACACTGTGGTGGGCATTCCTGGGCGTGTGGTGTCTTCGCCGACCAACCAGTCAAAAGAAAAAACTGAACGTCGCACTGAGATGGCTAAAAAGTATGGCTTTGATGCGTACGCTGTGTCACCAGATAATCCTGATCCTGTGGCTAATGCCATAGGACAAATGCTTGATCACATGCATTTAATGGACTCGAAAGTACAAGAACTGTGTAATGCCATTCAGCAAATGGGTGGTGAAGTTTGTACTAAAAAGTTGCCAGAGTTAAATGTGGATGCATTTGATGAGGCATCGCGAGAAGCCGCGACCATTCGTAAACAAGACATTGATAAGTTCGACCCGAGTATTTAAAATTCAATAAGTCATTGTCGATTCAAGTCAAATAATCAGTTAATAATGCGATTAATTGCCTTGTCGGCATTGAATCTTACAAGATAAAAAGGTTAAATACCCGCGGCGAAATTGGGATCGTTTATAGTCAAACAACATCATAATACTTGAGTGATTTAGTAGGATTAATACTTGACTAAATTACTCGGGTATGTTGAAATTACTGCATACTTTTTGGGAGCAGTACAAGTTATGAAACTTACATCAAAAGGTCGCTATGCAGTGACAGCTATGCTGGATGTTGCGATTCACTCTGCTACTGGTCCTGTGCCTTTAGCTGATATTTCTGAAAGACAAGGAATTTCTTTGTCTTATCTTGAACAACTCTTCGCTAAGTTACGTAAACATGGTTTAGTGTCGAGTGTCCGCGGACCCGGTGGTGGTTACCGTTTAGGTTTAGAAGCCGTAGATATCTCAGTTGGCATGGTCGTGCATGCTGTTGACGAATCTGTAGACGCCACCCGTTGTCAAGGAAAAGGTAACTGCCAAAGTGGTACTCGTTGCCTAACCCATTCTTTATGGGGTGACTTAAGTAAACAAATTTCAGATTTTTTAGATGGTATTTCTCTTGCAGGTTTGATGCAAAAGCGAGATGTAAGATTTATTTCGTTAAAGCAAGATGAGATACAAAAGGAACATAGAGTGAGTCTATAACTCAACTATGTTGATTGATATATCATTATTATTTGTACGTTGTATGTAGCCTCATCTGAGACTGCTGAGTACGGAGTGTATTATGAAGCTTCCTATCTATTTAGATTATGCCGCAACAACGCCTGTAGACAAGCGTGTTGCTGAAAAAATGATGCAACACATGACGATGGATGGCGTATTTGGTAATCCAGCATCGCGTTCACACCGTTATGGTTGGCAAGCTGAAGAGGCGGTTGATATCGCCCGTAATCAAGTTGCTGATTTAATCAACGCTGATCACCGTGAGATTGTATTTACCTCAGGTGCGACAGAATCAAGTAACCTTGCGATTAAAGGTATTGCCCATTTTTATCATAAAAAGGGCAAGCACATCATTACCAGCAAAACTGAACATAAAGCTACGTTAGACACGTGCCGTCAGTTAGAGCGTGAAGGTTACGAAGTCACTTATATGGTTCCTGATGATAATGGCATCATCCCAATGGAACGCTTAGAAGCGGCGATGCGCGATGACACTATTTTAGTCAGCATTATGCACGTGAACAACGAAATTGGTGTGATTCACGATATCGATGCCATTGGTGAGTTATGCCGCGCAAAGGGCATCTTCTTCCATATGGATGCTGCCCAAAGTGCGGGTAAATTACCGATTGATGTGCAAACCACTAAAGTTGATTTGATTTCGATTTCTGGCCATAAAATGTATGGACCAAAAGGTATCGGCGCATTATATGTTCGCCGTAAGCCACGTATTCGTCTTGAATCGCAAATGCACGGTGGTGGACACGAGCGCGGAATGCGCAGTGGCACATTAGCAACTCATCAAATCGTTGGTTTAGGTGAAGCTGCTGTGATTGCCAAACAAGACATGGCTGCTGATAGCGAGCGTATTACTCGCCTTCGCGATAAGTTATGGAACGGTATTAAACACATAGAAGAAACCTATATCAATGGTGATATGGAACAACGCTACAGTGGTATTTTTAACGTGAGCTTCAACTTTGTTGAAGGTGAATCGTTAATGATGGCCTTAAAAGACTTAGCGGTTTCTTCTGGTTCAGCCTGTACTTCAGCAAGTTTAGAGCCAAGCTACGTATTACGTGCATTGGGTTTAAACGATGAAATGGCACACAGCTCAATTCGTTTCTCAATCGGCCGTTTTACTACCGATGAAGAAATTGACCATGCTATCAAAACGATAACTGAATCTATCGATAAGTTACGCGAAATGTCTCCATTATGGGAGATGTTCAAAGATGGTATCGATTTGGATCAAGTTCAATGGGCACATCACTAATTTAGATGGTTAAATAAGTGTAATACCATTATTCGTAAACTGATAACGACACAGATTTTGGAGCAGTATCATGGCTTATAGCGAAAAAGTAATCGATCATTATGAAAACCCACGTAACGTAGGTTCATTTGATAAAAACGACCCATCAATTGTTACCGGTATGGTTGGTGCACCAGCATGTGGTGACGTAATGAAGTTGCAACTTAAAATTAATGCTGATGGCATTATTGAAGATGCAAAATTCAAGACTTATGGTTGCGGCAGCGCAATTGCATCAAGCTCATTAGTGACTGAATGGGTTAAAGGCAAGAGTGTTGATGAAGCAGCGACCATTAAAAATGCTGACATTGCTGAAGAACTAGCACTACCGCCAGTTAAAATTCATTGCTCTATTTTGGCTGAAGACGCCATTAAAGCAGCAATTGAAGAGTATAAAAGCAGACAAGCTAAGTAATACCTGGAGTTAAGATGGCTATTTCAATGACCCCCGCTGCGGCTGATCGAGTAAGATCGTTTCTTGCTAATCGCGGGAAAGGCCTCGGCTTGCGCCTTGGGTTGAGAACATCAGGTTGTTCAGGTATGGCATACGTCATTGAGTTCGTTGATGATCTCAATGACGATGATGAGCTTTATAACATCGATGGTGTGAATATCATCATCGATGCCAAAAGCTTCATTTATTTGCAAGGTATTGAACTTGATTTTGTCAAAGAAGGCCTAAACGAAGGTTTTCAGTTCAATAATCCTAACGCAAAGGGTGAATGTGGTTGCGGTGAAAGTTTCACTGTTTAACCATTATTCACCTGTTAAGTCGTTTTATATCAAACAGTAAGCATGATATCTGCCCATGAATTATTTCGATCTGTTTAATGTTGCACCTGCCTTTGATATCGATACCGCCTTACTTGCAGAGCGCTACCGCGAACTGCAACGGGCGGTCCATCCCGATAAATTCGCGAATGATACCGAGCAAAAAAAGCTGCTATCTGTTCAGCGTACTGCACAAGTTAACGACGGCTATCAAACGTTAAAAAATCCCTTACGCCGTGCTGAACATATGTTGAGCCTGCGTGGTATTGAATTAAGCCACGAAACCACTACGCTCAAAGATGGTACATTTTTGATGCAACAAATGGAGTGGCGTGAAGCGCTTGAAGATATAACTCATAGCAGTGATCCGCAGTCTTCAATTGATGAGCTGTATGATTCATTTGCACAGTTTGAGTCGGTATTATCGGTTAAATTAGCGACGTTATTAGCCAGTGATGATAATGCAGATGCATTATTAGCGGCTGATCAAATTCGTAAGCTAAAATTTATGGCAAAATTGCAAGATGAGCTAGCTCGTATTGAAGATAGCTTGCTCGACTAAATTACCTTAAATTCTGAACCTTATTTATGATTAGCTTGGCTAATCGATAACACAACAAGTTGGAACACTATGGCACTGTTGCAAATTGCAGAACCTGGCCAAAGCGCCGCACCGCACCAGCATCGTCTTGCGGTTGGAATAGATCTTGGTACCACCAACTCACTTGTTGCTGCGGTAAGAAGTGCTCAAGCATTGACTTTGCCTGATGAGCAAGGACGTCATTCTTTGCCTTCTGTGGTGCATTATGGTGATACCAATGTACTCGTTGGCTACGAAGCTCAACAACAATCAGCATTAGATCCACAAAATACTATCGTTTCGGTTAAGCGTTTTATGGGACGAAGCCTTACTGATATTCAGTCTGGCGTTCATCGATTACCCTACGCTTTACACGCGAGTGAAAACGGCTTGCCGGTGTTTACTACGCCTATTGGGCAAGTTAATCCTATTCAAGTGTCTGCCGAAATTTTAAAACCTTTAATTGCCCGAGCGGAAACTACGTTAGGTGGCGAGTTAGAAGGCGTGGTCATTACCGTACCTGCGTATTTTGATGATGCACAACGTCAAGGTACTAAAGACGCTGCAGAATTATTAGGCGTTAAAGTATTACGCTTACTTAACGAACCTACTGCTGCTGCTATTGCCTATGGACTTGATTCGAAGCAAGAAGGCGTGATTGCCATTTACGATTTAGGTGGCGGTACTTTTGATATCTCTGTTCTGCGTTTGAATCGTGGTGTATTTGAAGTGTTAGCCACAGGCGGTGATTCTGCTTTGGGTGGTGATGACTTTGATCATTTACTTGTTAGCCATTTGCAAACAACGTGGAACATCACTGAGCCGAATAATCAGTTAGCACGTCAGTTACAGATTGAGGCTCGCCGGGTCAAAGAAGCATTAACTGAAAATGACAGCGTTGAAGCCTCTGTTGTCATTGGCGACCAAACCGTCAGCTGTAGTGTCGATAAAAACCTATTTAATGAACTCATTGGCGCATTGGTGAAAAAAACCATTGGTAGCTGTCGTCGCACTTTACGTGATGCAGGTGTGAGCGTGGATGAGGTGATTGAAACTGTCATGGTCGGTGGTTCAACTCGAGTTCCTTTAGTTCGTGAACAAGTTGAAATATTCTTCAAAAAAACACCGTTGACTTCAATTGACCCTGATCGCGTTGTTGCCATTGGTGCGGCTATTCAAGCCGATATTCTCGTTGGCAATAAACCCGATTCAGACTTATTACTGTTAGATGTGATCCCATTATCGCTCGGTGTTGAAACCATGGGTGGCTTGGTTGAAAAAGTGGTTACGCGTAATACCACTATTCCAGTTGCACGGGCACAAGAGTTTACCACTTTTAAAGATGGTCAAACTGCGATGGCATTTCATGTGGTTCAGGGTGAACGAGAGCTGGTTGACGATTGTCGTTCTTTGGCGCGCTTTACACTGCACGGTATTCCGCCGCTCGCCGCTGGAGCTGCTCATATTCGAGTGACATTCCAAGTCGATGCTGATGGTCTGCTCAGTGTTACTGCGATGGAAAAGTCCACTGGAGTTAAGACATCGATTCAAGTTAAACCTTCATTTGGTTTATCCGATACTGAAATCGCCACCATGCTAAAAGATTCGATGAAGTATGCTAAAGAAGACATTACTCGTCGTATGCTAGCAGAGCAAAAAGTTGAAGCCGCGCGGGTGATAGAATCCCTTAACGCAGCCTTGGCTAAAGATGCTGCACTACTGGATGAGCAAGAACGTCAACAGTTAGTGGTAGCGATCGCAGAACTTGATGCCGCCGCGCAACAAGACGATATTGATGCTATTGAAAAAGCAATTGCAAATCTCGACGATAAGACTCAAGATTTTGCGTCAAGACGTATGGATAATTCTATTAGAGCGGCGCTTAAAGGGCAGTCGGTCGACAACATATAGGTGAAATGATGCCACAGTTAGTATTTTTACCCCATCAAGAACTTTGTCCAGACGGCGCAGTACTTGAAGCTGAAGTAGGCGAGACGATTTTAAACGTTGCATTGCGTAACGGTATTCATATTGAACATGCCTGTGAAAAGTCTTGTGCTTGTACTACTTGCCATGTAGTTGTACGCGAAGGATTTGATCAACTCGAAGAAAGTGATGAGCTAGAAGATGACATGCTCGATAAAGCATGGGGCTTAGAACCTGAAAGCCGCCTATCTTGCCAAGCTAAAGTGGTTGATTGCGATATGATCATCGATATCCCTAAATACACAGTGAACATGGTGAGCGAAGGCTAGCCTTTACTGGTAGATTAACCCATCAAAATCGTTATTCATTGTGAGTAATTGGTCACAAAAAAAGAGTCAATCTATTAGGATTGGCTCTTTTTTTATCTATGGATATAGCAGTCATTGATTTTAAATATACTCAGCGTATGATGCCGGAAAATTTCTCTTTTGGAGCACTCTGTGCGCATTGCAATACTGTCTCAAGGCCCGCAATTATATTCTACTAAACGCTTAGTTGAAGCTGCATTAGCCCGGGGACATGAGGTCAAGGTTATCAACCCGTTAAAGTGTTATATGAATATTAATATGACCAAGCCTAGCATTCATATGGCGGGCAAAGATTTAGGCCATTTTGATGCGGTTATTCCACGGATTGGCGCTTCAGTAACCTTTTATGGTTCCGCTGTATTACGCCAATTTGAAATGATGGGTGTGTATGCGGTTAATGGCTCCATTGGGATTGCACGTTCACGGGATAAATTGCGTTCAATGCAGCTGTTGTCGCGGCAGGGGATTGGCTTACCGATCACCGGTTTTGCCAATAAACCGAGCGATATCCCTGATTTGATTGATATGGTGGGCGGAGCACCTTTGGTGGTTAAACTACTGGAAGGGACTCAGGGTATTGGCGTGGTATTAGCGGAGACTCGCAAAGCGGCTGAGAGCGTGCTAGAAGCCTTTATGGGCTTAAAGGCTAACATCATGGTACAAGAATATATTGCTGAAGCCAAAGGCGCAGATATTCGCTGTTTCGTGTTGGGTGATAAAGTGATAGCAGCGATGAAGCGCCAAGCAAAGCCGGGTGAGTTTCGATCTAACTTGCACCGTGGTGGCAGTGCAACTTTGGTTAAGTTAACCCCAGAAGAACGTTCGGTTGCACTTCGTGCCGCCAAAACAATGGGGTTGAATATTGCTGGCGTTGATTTACTGCGCTCAAATCATGGTCCTGTGGTGATGGAAGTCAATTCATCTCCTGGTTTAGAAGGCATTGAGAAAGCGACACAAAAAGACGTTGCTGACGCCATCATTAGCTTTATGGAAAAAAGTATTAATAAAACGGTTAAGGCTGCAGAGTAAGATGAATGTTTGCTCATGGAGCATAAATTGCGCCATGTTAATATAAATGACGCAATTAAGTGATGAAATATCACTGCTTAAGCGGATATGGCTAGGAATATACCCTGAAATTACGTATAATCCGCGCGAATTTTTTAAACTTGCTCACATTAAGGAAGCTCGTTATGTCGATCGAACGCACATTCTCTATCATCAAGCCAGATGCAGTTGCTAACAACCACATTGGCGCTATTTACAACCGTTTTGAATCAGCTGGTCTTAAGATCATCGCTTCTAAAATGGTTCACCTATCTAAAGAACAAGCTGAAGGTTTCTACGCTGAGCATAGCGCACGTCCTTTCTTTGGCGCTTTAGTGTCTTTCATGACATCTGGTCCAGTTATGGTTCAAGTGTTAGAAGGCGAAAACGCTGTTCTAGCTAACCGTGAAATCATGGGTGCAACTAACCCAGCTGAAGCTGCTCGTGGCACGCTTCGTGGTGATTACGCTGCAAGCATCGACGAAAACGCAGTTCACGGTTCTGATGCTCTTGAATCAGCAGCTCGTGAAATTGCTTACTTCTTCAGCGCTGATGAAGTGTGCCCACGCACTCGTTAATTATTGCTGTAAGTTGATTAAAAGGAGCTTCGGCTCCTTTTTTTTGTTCGTTTCCTCAATACCTCCTCTATTCATGTCTACTCTGCGATTTATAAAGCAGCCAGTCACATCAGAAACGCTACATTTATGTAACATTCCACCTTCGGTGTGTGATGTGAATTGACAGTCTGCTATGTTCGAAACTCTCCAACTTTAATGAGTCATAATTGGGTTAAATATAATCAATCTTGATTTTTTTAGGGCTAATTAGCAGAGCATATGTCGGTTTATATTAGGTTTTTTGAATGGAATTCAGCTAATAAAATAGGAGGAGAGTTAGTTTTTGAATAAATAATCAATAATATTGAAATGTCATTCTGATGATTTTTAGGGCAATTATTAAATTTTTTTGTAAATATTAAAAATTAATTTTTGATGCATTTCATGATCAATTGTTATTTATTTGTTGTCTTTGTTTTAAGTTTG
>NZ_JACJEB010000026.1:0-32530 GCF_014163845.1 Shewanella sp. SR43-4
ACATTCATCGTTGCATTGAGTTTAAATTTTTTGATTGCCAACATTCCGAAGAACAGAAGACAATTTCGAATAACTCAATACCTGTGAATGTCCACACAGATTACTTGATAAATTGTTAAAGAGCGGACCTGGTAACCTGCGTTAGACGCCGTGTTCCGTGTCAGTGGGGTGTATTATAGGGAAAACATTTTATAGCGCAAGCGCTTTTTAAAGTTTTTATGACGATTAAGACTCAACTGCGTACTATTTAAACTCAAAGCCACATTTAAGGATCTTTTTGCTGTATTTACGAACAAAAACGGCCAACTACAGCAGACCTTGAATATATTTTCCCTGCCTATAGAAGGCTTAAGATGTGCTTCATTGAGATTTAAGTAGCTAATTTGGCTTGTTGAGGCTAAATATTTACTCAAGCAAGGTTAATACAGTGTTAACTCAACTGTATATTCGTCTCAACACACAAGATATAGGTATTTTTAATTTTACTGCCAGCAAAAGCAAAACGAAGAAAGCGGTTTATAGATGAATAACAGTCAACCGATGTTCATATATAAGTAGGTTAATGCTTATATATGAACAGGTAGGAGATATTTTTTGCTTATCGGCAATAAACAGACACTTTCGCTTATCGGTTTGATGAGGGATTTGTAGACTATGACAGTAATTGATTTAATAAACTCGGTACATCAGCAATGCTATCAACCACGGCACTAGCAAGATTAATACCCGCTTCATCGACTACTTTACCTGAGCGAACCAAAATAGTGGTATTGATTCCAGCGGCTTTTGCTGCGCGCATATCATCAGCCTTATCCCCAACCATCACAGATTGGCTCATGTCTATTTTCAAGAATTCAGCGGCAGTGGTCAACATACCTGGTTTCGGTTTACGACACTCACAATCTTGCTTGTATTCGCCTAGGCCTTTTTCTGGATGATGTGGGCAATAATAAATACCATCAAGATCGACACCTTTATCGGCAAAGTTCCAATCCATCCATTCTGTTAAATGATGAAAATCATCTTCATTGTACATGCCACGAGCAATACCAGATTGGTTGGTGACAACGACTAATAGGTAACCCTTTTGCTTTAACGCTAAACACGCTTCAAATACACCCTCTATATATTCAAACTCGTCCACAGTATGGACATAACCATTATCTTTATTGATCACGCCATCACGATCGAGAAATACTGCTTTATTCAATCTAACACTCCTTAAACGCTATACTGGGGTGATTATCCCATTGAGATGAATTTGGGGCCAGACAATCTGGATATTTTTATTAATTTGTTTAATTACCACCTTTATATGCATAATTGTATAGGTTTCACTTTATAAAGCGGCCTCTAAGCGGTACCCTTGCTCGAAGATATTAGTGATTATTATAGAATACATGAGCAATATACCTCCTATTATTCATAAAACTCGAACGCAACTTGTTGTTGAGGCGCTTCGTGAACAGATCCTTTCTGGTGATATTCAGGGAGGTGAACCGCTTCGACAATCTGCTATCGCAGAGCAATTGAATGTGAGTCGCATTCCTGTGCGTGAAGCTCTAGTACAATTAGAAGCAGAAGGTTTAATCAATTTCGAACCACATAAAGGTGCAACCGCGACTCTGTTATCAGTTGAGCAAGTCACTGAGTTATTTGAATTACGTGCGATGATAGAATCAGATTTATTAGCTAAGGCAATTCCTAAATTGTCTGATAATGATCTTGCTGAAGCTGAAATGGTGCTCGTTCAACTTGAGTTAGCATTTACACTGAAAGAGTCTGTGGCCAGTTGGAGTGAACTGAATACAAGATTTCATACTCGTTTATACCAAGCGGCTAATCGCCCTCATACAATGGATGTGGTAAACGGTCTAAACACAAATTGTGATCGCTATATTCGTCTACAGTTGCTGTTTACTGGTGGGATCCCTATCGCTGAAAGAGAGCATAGAGTGTTACTTGAGTTATGCAAGAATCGAGATATAGAAAAGGCGACAACTTTATTGCGAGAGCATATTCTGCATGCCTCTGATTCAATAAAGAAATTAGTAGAACAAAAAATTAAGTCATAAAAACAATAATAAATCTTAGTTATGGCTATTAAAAATAATGAATACCAAGAGTTTAGCTTAAGCTCGCTTAATACTTAGCACTTGATATTGTGAATAAATTTAATTAACGATTGAACGTATTGAGAGAATTTTATGCAGTATGCACATATTACCGGTTGGGGTAAGTCCGTTCCGCCAGCAACATTAACCAATGCTGATTTAGCGACATTCATGGAAACAACGGATGAATGGATTAAAACTCGCACAGGGATCAGTCAGCGTAACATTAGTCACGTTAACACTTCTGAAATGGCATCGGTTGCAGCTAAGCATGCACTTGCGGCTGCAGGAATCGACGGTAGTGAGTTAGATTTAATTATTTTAGCGACTGCAAGCCCTGATACCTTGATCCCTAATATTGCTTCAACGGTACAAGCCAATATTGGCGCTACATGTGGTGCATTTGATATCAATGCCGCATGCAGTGGCTTTTTGTATGGTGTGGGTTTAGCCAGCTCAATGATCAAAAGCGGCCAAAGTAAGAAAATTCTGATCATCGGTGCTGAACGTCTGTCTTTTTACCTTGATTGGTCTCGCCGTGAAACCGCAGTATTATTTGGTGACGGTGCTGGCGCAGTTGTTCTTGAAGCAAGCGATCAGCCGGGCGGCGTATTAGGTTATGAATTAAATAATGACCCTGAAGGGCGAGATATTTTAAAGTCTAACTTTGGCACCCAAATGGATAGATTTGATAACGATTCGTTAGATTTTTATATCCACATTAATGGTCAAGATGTGTTTAAGCGTGCGATTCATGGCATGGGAAGCTTAAGTGCTAAAGTACTCGAAAAATGTAACACCAATATAGATGATGTCGATTTTGTTATCCCGCATCAAGCTAACGAGCGAATTATCGATACGTTAGTGAGCCGGATGAAAATCCCTAAAGAAAAAGCGTTCGTTAATATCGCTGATTATGGCAATACTTCTGCAGCCACCATCCCTATCGCTATTTGTGATGCATTATCTCAGGGCAAAATTGTCCCAGGGCAAACGATTTTATCATGTGCATTTGGCGCAGGATTAACTTCTGCCGCATTACTATTAAAGTGGGGTGAACGAACCACACCAATTAATACTAGTGATGCTAAATTACCCCCTTGCGATAAAACGGCACTTGAATTAATTAAGCCTGCGGTTGATTACTTTTTCAATAAAGCGAAAGACGCTGAATAAGCCTTATTGAGTTAACTTAAATTAACTTAAGCTAAGCGTTAAAAAAGCCAGTCTAGATGACTGGCTTTTTAGTGTATTAGCGCAGCACATTAATTAAGTCTTTTACCGATAGTTTTTTTACATCGCCTATTGCAGCGACCTGAGCCAAGAGTAATTCAGCACAGGATAATGCATCTATAAGCGCATTATGCGCCGAATAAACAGGTAAACGGTAACGTTCACGACTGGCACCTAAACGTAACGATCCTTCTTTTAATACCGAATGTTGCATTAAACAGCGTTTTTTTTCTATGGCGAGGGTGTCGATAAACACCATAGGAATAGATTGACCAAAACAACGGATTAATTGCTGTTGAATGAACTCGATGTCCAGTGGTGCATGATGCGCCACCAAAATATGACCTTTCGTTTGTGTGAGAAACCATTCCATCGCGTCTTGAATAGATAACGCCATATGCAATTGATTATCGACAATACCATGAACCGTCGCGCTGTGACCGACACTACCACTGATGGCAATCATCATATGTTGTGCCTTTTCAAGCGGGATCACCCCGTTGATAATAGGTACCATACCAATACTGATGACTTGATCGCCAATAGGATTTAAGCCGGTCATTTCAAGATCAATCGCCATTAAGGGGGCATCGAGAAATGGTTGTGTTAATGCTGGGATAATTGCGTCTAAGTAAGTATCGAGTGGCGAAGGCAGTATGGCCATTTTTTTACGCCACAATATGGCTTTTATCCACCACAAATTAACCACTAAAAACTCCTTAGAAACTTAAGTTTTATACCCGCTTGAGCATCATGAACCACCTTAAAAGCATCCCGTAATTGGTGGCGCATTAACGAAGAGAGATGTTGTGGTTTTAGAAAGTTATTCACCGGCAGATTATGGGTTGCTTGGTAACCTTGATTCGATAAACGCATATGCGCAATAAACTCATGTGCATCAGCCAAATTAAGTGCATCTTTGCGATTAATAATATTCGCATCCATTAACGCCCTGATCCGCTTGGCGGTATTCACCTCTTTAATACCCGCACTCAACGCATACACTCTGGCAATATCATTAATAAGCGCACTGCCCTTGTGCTTTAAATCCATGCCTTTGACTTCACTGCCATCACGCTCAAGAACAAACTTTCTAAAAAAACCCAGTGGAGGTGATTCCGTTAAGGAATTCCCCGCCATACCGGCAAGGAAAATATCGTTGTCTTGTGTTGATGCTAACACCGAATCTTGTAATTCATTGAATAGGTTTAACGGACCGAATACAGGTCGCATATCGAAAAAGATGCTTGCATGCATTAATGCTTTTGGTTCTGGCGTATTAACCCATTGCGAAAAAAGCCCTTTCCATTTAACAAGGGATATTCGCCACTTGGGGTTTTGCGCCATAATATCGCCTGGACAATAAATATAACCACATTCATCTAAGCCCTTACACACAGCTTTGGTTAACGTGTCAAAATAAGCTGCGGCAAACTCATCAGGTTCATGGGCCAGTAATAAACCATTATCTTGATCTGAACAAGCGACTTGATCTTGGCGACCTTGTGAACCAAACGCTAACCAACAAAATGCCATTGGCGCTTGGCCTAAAATTTGTTGATTAAGCTCAATCAGTCTGCGGGTTAATGCATCGGTTACTGAGGTTAGCACACGGCCAATCTCTTCAGCTCTAGCATCGGCACTGATGAGGTTTTGCAACAACAGGGGGATTTGTTTACTCACGTGAATAAGCTTTTCTATGCTGCCTTGGCGGCCAATTTCACCAATTAACAGCAAAGGCTGTGAGCTTTGTGAACGCAAAATATCAGTACTGGTGATCATCCCGAGTGCTTGGCTGCCTTCTACCACAGGCAAATGATGAATATTATGTTCACTCATCGCCAACATGGCTTCAAAAACTAATGCATTGGCATGGGTTGTGACTGGATTAATTGTCATGGCTTGACTCACCAGAGCATTAAAATCTAACCCTTCGGCAATGATCCGATTACGCAGGTCTCTGTCGGTTAAAATCCCGGTTAACTTTTGATTATCGATCACTAATACCGATGATACCCGATGTTCTCGCATCAGTTTGGCTGCATCCATCACACTGGCGTTGGCGTCAATAATAATCGGCCTAGATGACATAATAGAAGTGATGCGGCTCGTGGTGGTCAGGTCTTTGGCGGTAAATTTAGCTTCATTACGTAAACGATTAGCAAAAGCGCGGGCAAAAAACTGATCAAAACTGCGATGATCAGATCTCAACTTGGCAAATACAGATTGTGGTAAATGATAAACTAAACTGTCTTCAAGAATGGCCACTTTATTAACCACTTTTTCACCCGATAGCAAAGTAGAAAAACCAAAGCACTCACCTTCGCCGACACGGTCGACCAATACACCTTCAGGATCGCGAACTTCAAATGCGCCGCTGCGCACCAGATATAATTTGGGGTTATCTTTGTCAAACTCAACAAATGCAGACGCTTTACTGTAATAACCCACAGTAATTTTTTTGGCACAATATTGAATGAGATCTCGAGGAAGCGTATCAAAAGGAGAATGGAGCGCTAAAAACTGCTCGACAGGTTGTAACTCGCTGGCATCCATTAATTAATTCCCTATGGTACATGGGTTAACACTTTCACTATAGCAAAGCATTTCACTTAACGCCTATAGGACTAAAGCCCAACAAAAAGAGCGCCGAAGCGCCCTTTCTAAGCTGTATTGATTATAACTTAGTGATCGTGAGCTTCACCCGATCCTTTAGGGAAACGAATCGACTCTACCATCGCCACTATTTCATCAGGAATTTTAGTGGTAACTTTACTCACAGCAAAAGCCACGACAAAGTTGACTATCATTCCCATCATTCCAATACCTTCTGGTGAAATACCAAATAACCAGTTTTCAGATGTATTAGCTGCTGGATTAATAAACTTAAAGTAAGCGATATAAGCCGCAGTAGATAATAAGCCGATAACCATACCCGAAATAGCCCCTTCTTTATTCATGGTTTTAGAGAAAATACCCATGATAATAGCTGGGAATAACGATGCAGCAGCTAGACCAAATGCAATGGCAACAACCGCGGCAACAAAGCCTGGTGGATTAATACCAAAGTAACCAGCCATAACAACCCCAAAACCTGCGGCTATTCGTGCATACATTAACTCTTTCTTGTCCGAAATGTCTGGCATCAGATTTTTCTTGAGTAAATCATGTGAAACAGACGTTGAAATAACCAGTAATAAACCCGCAGATGTCGACAATGCTGCTGCTAAACCACCCGCAGCAACTAAAGCAATCACCCATGCTGGAAGGTTAGCAATTTCAGGCGTGGCCAACACAATGATATCTCGGTCAATGTTCATTTCATTTTTTTCACCATTGGTGTAAAAAATCTTGCCATCATTGTTCTTGTCTTCCCACTTGATTAAACCAGTTTTTTCCCAGTTTTTAATCCACTCAGGTGCAGTTTCATAAGGAACACCAGTAGAATCTGGTCCATTAATGGTTTCAATCATATTTACGCGTGAGAAAGCAGATAATGCAGGAATTGTAGTGTACATAATAGCGATAAACACTAATGCCCAACCAGCTGATATACGTGCATCTTTCACTTTAGGAACAGTAAAGAAACGCACAATAACATGCGGTAATCCTGCTGTACCAAACATTAACGCGCCAGTGATAAAGAACACATCGATCATGCCTTTAGAACCTTCGGTATATTGGGAGAACCCAAGCTCTGCCGATAATCCATCGAGTTTATCGAGTAAATATACTCCCGTACCATTACCCGCGGCGTCGATCATCTCAGCACCGAAACCAATTTGTGGGAAAATATGACCTGTCATCATTACCGAAATAAAGATAGCTGGAACCATAAAGGCAAAGATAAGTACGCAGTACTGTGCAACCTGTGTGTAAGTAATCCCCTTCATGCCACCCAATACTGCATAAAAGAACACCACCGCCATACCAATATATACGCCAGTTTCTACGTCAACCTCTAGGAAGCGTGAGAACACCACGCCAACACCACGCATTTGCCCTGCAATATAAGTAAAGCAAATAAAGATGGCACAAATCACTGCTACCGTACGTGCTGTTTGAGAGTAATAACGATCACCAATAAAATCAGGAACAGTAAATTTACCAAATTTACGTAAGTAAGGTGCCATGCACAAGGCTAATAGCACATAACCACCAGTCCAGCCCATAAGATACACTGAACCATCATAACCAGTAAAAGACACAATACCGGCTAATGAAATAAATGATGCAGCTGACATCCAATCTGCTGCTGTTGCCATACCATTCAACACAGGGTGAACGCCACCGCCTGCAACATAAAACTCTTTGGTTGAACCTGCTCGAGACCAAATGGCGATCCCGATGTAAAGCGCGAAAGTTGCGCCAACAATTAAATACGTAAGTGTTTGAACATCCATCTTAGTGCCCCTTAGTCTTCCTGAACATTGTATTTTTTGTCTAATGCATTAGCTTTCGCCACATAAACAAAAATCAGCGCCACGAATACATACATTGCACCCTGCTGCGCAAACCAGAAACCCAATTTGAATCCCATAAAGGTAAATTCGTTTAACACATCTACTAATATAACGCCGCAGCCAAATGACACTGCAGCCCAAATTGCAAGCAAACTAAGTACTAAACGTAAATTCTCACGCCAGTAACCCGCTGCCTTATCGTTATTTTCAAAACTCATTGCGACTCCCCTATGTTATTTTTTGTAAAGTCATTGTTAATTTAGCAACTCAGGGGGGCACCACAATCAAGACCTTAGTCGTACTTGATCAATAAAAACTCTGACCAATATTAAAAAACACCCATATATCAATGCAATAGAGAAAATAAAAACCAGAAAAACATGTTGCCCACGCCACGAAGTTAGACCAAGGTCGAACAAAAAGACATCTTTGTGGAGTCTGTGCGCTGCATCACGAAAGGCAAAAATAAATATTTGATAGCAAAAAAATTTTTGTTTGCGTTGAAAATACTTCTATTTCCTGAGATAAGTGTTCTTAAAGGAATAAGTCTATCTAAAATACAGATAATAAGGATATTTTTTGAGCTTGCCACGCATTAATCAACAACACCTTTTGTACTCGATTATATTGGGGGTAATCGGACTGCTACTCAATTTCTACCCAATACAGTTTTTTGCCAATGTGCAATTTGTGTTGGGGAATACAATGACCGTTATTGCGGCTGTTTTGTTAGGGCCTTGGTATGCATTTTTAACAGCAATGATGGCATCTACTGGGTTAATGTTGATATGGGATAGCCCTCATGTGTATTTAATCTTTGGGTTAGAAGCGTTGTTTTTAGGATATGCCCGACGCCGTGACATCTATGCGCTGTATGCCGATGCCGCTTATTGGTTATTACTGGGTGCACCACTAGTGTATCTATATGTCGTCTTTTTAATGGATATTCCCCCTTCTCACTTAGGTTTTATCATTTCAAAGCAAGGAATTAACGGTCTTATTTATACCAGTATTGCATCACTGCTTATTTTAGCTATTCCAAAATTATGGTTTTTAAAAGACAAAGTGAAAGATCGTCATCGCAGACAATTAAGCGCGCAATTGACCTATTTTTTCACCTTACTCGTGACGTTAACATTACTGTTTTCAGCGTTAATTTTTAATTATTATTCTCTAGAACGTCAACAAGTCATGTTAAAACAAAACATGACTGAAGCCGTTGCCCACATTTCAGCGTCGACACAAAGTTATATTGAAAATCATAAAACGGTTATTCAAAATACGGCCAATCAATTAACGCTAATCGCTGATAAGCCGGAAAAATGGCAGGCTATTTTATCGAGCTTTCATGAAAGCTACCCCAGCTTTATAAGCATGCTTATTGCTGATCCTGACGCTAAAATTGTTAATGCCAGCCCGGTTTCAAGGCTGATCGCAATCGACAAAAAAGCACAGGATATTAATATTAATGACCGCGATTATTTTATTGAATCATTTTATAATCGCCGCTTATTTGTATCATCTGCCTTTTTAGGCCGAGGTTTCGGCAATGATGCTATTGTCGCTATGAGTACCCCGTTTTATGTTGATGAACAACATACGCAAGTCGCCGGCATCATAGAAGGCTCGCTTGATTTGAGCTACTTTTCACATATTGATCAAGTTAGTGAATACAGTAATGATGAATCGGTGGTGATGGTCGATGAGAAAAATCAAATTATTTTTGCCTCAAAAAAGCTCAGCCTTAAACCGCTATCTCAATTTAATTTTGTCATCAATAAAGGGGGCTATCATGCCAACTTAGAGCTTATCAATATTCACAAAATGACCTCAATTGTACCTGAGTATATTTATACTCACCGTGAATTAAATAATGGTTGGACTGTGTATATTTTAAAAGAGTTCTCACCGTTATTAAAACTGGCTGAAGAACAAATGTTTGCTAGTTTTATAATGTTATTAGTGTCATTGGTATGTACTTTTTATATATCAACAAAGCTCAGTGCACTATTGACCGTGCCATTAGAAGCAGTTGCCAATCAATTTAGCCTACCTGATAGCGGAAAAGTATCGACCATTGACGACAATTCACCTAGAGAAGTCTTCAGCCTTTATCAACGATTAGTGGCCAGTAAAGAACAACTGGTTGCCCATCAAATGGAATTAGAACAAACCGTTGCCAATCGCACTGCAGAATTAGAAAAAGCCAATAAAAAACTCACCGAGTTAGTAGACCGAGACCCGTTAACTGGATTGTACAACCGCCGTTATGCCGAACGTAAGTTCAGTGAGCTATTGGAGTTTTGTTTACGAAGCGAACAAACCATTACGGTGGCCATATTAGATTTAGATTTATTTAAAACCATTAACGATAACTATGGCCATTTGGCTGGTGACGAGTGTTTACGTAAAGTATCGCAATTATTGCAGAAGTACTTTAAACGCGACATTGATATTGTTGCCCGCTTCGGCGGAGAAGAGTTTTTACTGATTTTACCCTTATCCAATACCTTACACATAGAACATCACCTCAATGGGTTTAGAGAAGCGCTGTCACAATTAGAAATCACCTCGCCCGAAGATAATCAGGCGTTCAAAGTAATGGTCAGTATTGGTGCTATCACAGCGAATGCCGATTATGAGGCCGACCTGGATAAATGGATTAAAATTGCCGATGAGAACCTCTATCAAGCAAAGCAACAGGGACGTAACAGAACCATCATTGATATCATTACTGACTGATCATTGGTGACTGGTTATCTAAAACTGACTCGGATTGATGGGCTTGGGTGAACTCATCAATGCGACTCATCATATACGGATAAAATGGATTCCATTTTTGGCGTAACATATCATCTGCCGGTACACTAAAAATACCTCGCTCGCCTTGATAAATAGCTCTTCCTATCTGAATTTTTTGTGGCTTATCTTCCGCGAGTGGCCCATAAAGGGTATCTTCAATAGGAAAACTTAACGCGACATGAGATAACGAATACACATCTTTAGGCCATTCTAAGCTCAATGTTAGTACATTATCCGTTATCGATTTATCGGCTAACTCTCTGACTTGAACGTAACGATCACTTTGGGGATCATTTTCAAGCAGACTTAACCGATAAGGTAATGTTGCAGCGAGCCAGAATGGCGTAAAAGATGCCAATGGGTCTTGAAAGAGTAATTGGTTGTTACTTCGAGTTCGGTTGACGTCAAATAACACTAATTGATGGTCTTTGTTTGCGGGTAATCTTTGGTATAACAAATCAACCACAGCGAGTGAAGATACCGTATCATCGACAACGGATTGGAAGGTTAAAATGGGTGGGATAGCCGTAAACTGTTGCGCTGATAATGCAGCTAACAAGGTCTGATTACGTTGAGTTAACTGGTATACAACATCACCAGCATTAACAGCGAAGGATTGATATTTAAAGGGGTCATATTCGGTTTGAATACTGTTCCAGTACAGTTTATCTTGCCCAAGCAACTTACCCAGCTGTGCTTGCCAATAAGCACCAGCAGCAATAGGCGCCAGACCGATAGCGGGTGATAACATTATAATGCCATCAAAGCTTGGCGACTTTTGTAAGCTTATATTCTCAAGCTCATGGTTTAATGCCAGCGCTGCCCCGGTTGAAAAACCCACCACATAAATGGGTTTTCCCGGCAATTGTTCAGATAGATGCGCGACAGCCAGTGACACAGCCCCAGCAAGATCAGGCCAAGTAATATCGGTTAATCCGGAAGGAATGGTTCCGTGTCCTGGCAAACGCAGGCCTAGAACATGTGCCTGATGTTGGTAGTGTTGTGCAAGATGCGATAGCACATAGGGTGAGTCAGACATACCGTGAAGCAGTAATAGACCAAACTCAGCTTGAGGACTTTTCCATTCAAATGAACGGTTCCAATTTTGCTGCCATAATCCAGGGTCAGACAAACTATGACGCTCATAACGATTAAAAGGCGACGCTATTTCAGGTTGATATTGGCGGTATACTTGCTGATCGACTTCAGCAAATAGTTTATCTTCTAATTGTAAATATTGACTAAAATCGGTTAAACCTGATTGTTGATGATATTCCGAAGTAAGATGTGTTGTGTGCCATAATGACAAATTAGGCCGCGCATTAAGTAGCCAAACGCCTGTAATAATTAATGCTAAAGCAATACCTAATGCACCATAAAATGCGGCAAATAAAAAATGTTTCGTCGACCCAATCACAATTGCACGCATAACAACCTTATAAATAAAGACTACCGATAAACATCTTGTATAAGTAGTGAGTACACTTACTAAGAACAACTAAGTAATATGAGACACCATAAATTTAACATAATAAAAATTGCCACTCAGCTTAGGTAATGAGTCACTACTTCGCCATATTAGCCGTTAACGATTGTGGAAATAACATGTCATCTGATTGCTTTAGCCATGTATGGGGACCGATGAATCCCGATATTATTTTTTATCTACCAACCCCGCCAGCTTTACCGGCACATTGGTGTGCTTATGATGCTAATGCAATAACACAACTGGTGGATCTCAATGGTAATCACTGGCGTAAAATTGTTACTATTATGGCCAAAATTTGCTGTTTAGAGCCCGATATCAATATTGAAAAAGGGATTCATTGGAAGTTGATCCGTGATCAGCTGTTTAGCCAACCTAATGACACTCAGACAAAGGATAAACACAGGGATCCTGCTCGGCGTTTATACTGCCAATTACGCATTGTTAACCCCAACATTGATGAGAATAAAAACCAGGCGTTCTCTAGTCAATGTTGGCATATATTGTGTGGTAAAGCAGTACAACATCGAATGGGAATAATGGATGCTAGTCAGTATATCGCTCTAGATCAACAGCAAAAAATACTGCATCAGCAAAGCGTATTGCTGACGCCATATTTAGATTATCGACAATATTCTAATGCGCTTATTGAACTGACGCGACAGCAGATGCCATCGCATCAGTAACAAGGCGTTAATCATAAATAGTCGGGATCGGTTCGCGCTTATGTTGAGTTCGTTTATAGATACCTACAAGTTTGTCTTCCACAGATTGGATAACATCTCTGCCTTCTAAAAAGTCATCGATTTGATCATAGGTTAGCCCTAAAGCGACTTCATCTTCAAGTTGAGGTTTATTGTCTTCTAAATCGGCGGTAGGTGCTTTTTTCACTAGTAAATCGGGTGCGCCCAAATAAGCGGCTAACTGACGTACTTGGCGCTTATTTAAACCAAATAATGGGGCTAAATCGCATGCACCATCGCCCCACTTGGTATAAAAGCCGGTAATATTCTCTGCGCTATGGTCAGTACCAACGACCAAGCCACCGACTAACCCTGCAATATGATATTGGGCTATCATCCGCATTCTGGCTTTAACATTACCTTTGACGAAATCAATCTTGTTTTCGTCGGCTAAAGCGATATTGGCTTCAGCTAAGCCAACTAAGGTCGCTTGATGTACACCAATAACACCTTGGGCAATATTCACAGTGACTTGTTTTGATGGTTGAATAAATCGGCATGCCATTTGTGCTTCATCTTCATCTTTTTGAATTTGATAAGGCAAACGAACTGCAATAAATTGATAAGATGCTTCACCAAGCTCTTGATTAAGAGAATCTACCGCTAATTGGCAGAGTCGACCGGCTAAAGATGAATCTACACCACCACTGATCCCCAGCACTAAATAATGAGTCTGGGCTTGTTTTAACTTAGATTTGATAAAAGCAACACGACGCTGAACTTCAAACTCAGGCTCAATAGCCTTAAGTACTTGCATCTCTCTTAAGATTTGTCCTTTCACGTGACGCTCCTGATTGCTGGTTAAGATTCTGACTCGATATCTATTCTATAAAAATCTACACAAAAAAAAACGATAATGATGCTGCATTATCGTTTTTTTATCGACAATTTATTAACGTTCCCAATAAGACTCTTCGAGACTGTCTTCTCGCTCAGGTAAACCACGAGACAAACGAGGACTATGTTGTGCTAACACCTCATATGCAACCCGATTAGCGTACTTACATAATTGAGAAAATGATGAATAACATAAACCGTCTCGTTTATGTTTGCTTGAACCAGGTATATTGGTTTTATGAAACGTATTGGCTGATAGGTCATGTAAAAGCGCTGACAATGCGCCATCGCCAGCACCATTAGTATTACGGATTAATTCTGGGCCGCCCATATAAGGCGCAATATGAGCGTAGACTTTTATTGGGGTATCACAATCGGCTTGCAATTTAGGTCGAGAGAATTCGTAACGATTAAATTCAGGAATGGCGCCTGGTAGTAAAGTATGGCTGGTTTCGCGCTTTTCATTATCGTCAGTGTAACCTGCGGTATAAAGCCCTATTGCACCAGCCGTGGTTAACACCATGTCACACCATTCAAGCGCAACTTCACTGGCAAGCAGTGGGTCTTTAAAGCCCGTTAACGCTTCGCCTTCATCTTCATTCATGGCTAAGATAGTGACGTGCTCTCGAATAAAGTTTTGCCACCATTGAGGATCTTCTTGAATTAAAAAGCGCGTACCTAAGGTTAACACTACTGGCACGTCGGCTTCTTTAGCGTAATTGATTGCCGTCATTGCGGCATCAGTAATGCCATCGCCATCGCTTGCACGCATTAAGTAAGCCGTTAACACTAATGCTGAACTGCCCTGCACAACTTCTTTATCAATGTATTCAGGGGTAAGCTTATCCATACAGCCTTTGCTAATCGCAAAAGTGCGTTCACCACAGTCGGAAACCAATGTAAAACAACGGCCAATTGGACCATCAACTGGTTGTAAAAAATTAAGGTCAACCTTTGATGAAGTATTACATAAATAGCGATAAGCGTAACTGCCGACCATAATATGCTGGCTCATCACGCCAAAAAGCACTGAACGATCATCCGCCAAGATTGAATAATTGTGTACTGTATTACCAATAGTACCACCGGCAAATTCATCGCTGATCATCTCATTGGATTTTAGTTCGTGATACAAATTATGGGCTTGTTCATCATTAATGAGAGTTGAATTGCCTTTAGGCAAGCCATAGCGTTCAAGTAATTCGTCTTCTACTTTTGCCTCTATATCAACCAAGGTTTGATCAATACCGCAAATATAGGTAGAAAAAGGCTGTGGCTGCTGCGTAAGTTGAGCCAACAATGGATCACGGCTGTTTACAGGGAAATAATGCTTAGACTTACGTTGACCAGGAAACTTCATATGGGGCTCTCGTAGCGTTGCGTCCATGCAAGTGTGAAATGATTGACCACTGACACTCATTCAATGTTGAATAAGATATCGTCCGCGAAAATGGCGGCAAATTTTATCATAGGTAAGCGCCAATTTTACATCACTTTTATCATATTCGTGGTTTAAATACGCTTCGATGAGATTATCTGTGCAGTTTACGAGAGTTTCGCCCCATAACGCCGGGCAGACCACGATAAGGACTACCTGAAAAACGTCATAAGGGAGACGAGCAGTTACACCGTTACCTTTTATTCGCCATAAAAAAAACCTGCAAAGCAGGCTTTTTATTCAGACGCTGAGCAGCGGTTATTTTAATACACTAGCCAGTTGCTCGCTCACTTTACTGACAGATTGAGTACCGTCAAACTTGTTGTACTGAGTGTTACCAGCTTCTGCAACTTTGCCATAGTAAGCAACTAACGGCTTAGTTTGCTCATGATAAATACCCAAGCGCTTACGAACTGTACTTTCTTCATCATCAGGACGAATCGCTAAATCATCACCAGTGACGTCGTCTTTACCTTCCACTTTAGGCGGATTGAACACGATATGGTACACACGGCCAGAACCTGAATGGACACGACGTCCGCTCATGCGCTTAACGATTTCTTCGTCTGGCACATCAATCTCGATAACATGATCGATTTCAATACCATTTTCAGCCATTGCATCTGCTTGTGGGATGGTACGAGGGAAACCGTCTAATAGAAAACCTTTTTCACAGTCGGCTTGTGCAATACGCTCTTTCACTAAACCAATAATAAGATCGTCAGACACTAATTGACCTGCATCCATTACTTTCTTAGCTTCTAAACCTAATGGAGTGCCCGCTTTAACAGCTGCACGCAACATATCACCGGTTGAGATTTGTGGGATACCATACTGTTCCATAATGAACTGTGCTTGGGTACCTTTACCGGCACCTGGTGCACCCAATAAAATAATGCGCATCTCAAAAGTCCTCTTTTAAGTTTATGTTCTTTTTAGGGCGGCGATTTTCGCACATCTGCCACAGTTTTAATAGCGCTTTTGTTATGACATTAGACCTAAATCTAATAAGGCTTGTAACAAAAGGCATCAATTTGTTTAATACAACAAGGTATATAATTTACGGCGATATTGATTGGCTATCATGTTGCCCTGTCCTATCGCAGTTAAGATTTCCATGAAGACTTGTTTGACTTTACCCTCTGCAGCATTAAGATCTTTTTGTAAAATGGTAAATAATAACTCCAGAGCTTCTTCATTACGATGAGCTGCATTTAATGCTTTGGCCAAAATGATTACCGCATCAAGATCATCTGGATGCTCAGCAACATTCTGCTGTAATTGGCGAATTTCAGGTGTGTCAGCTGCATCTTCCGCTAAGGCTAATTTGGCGACTAAATTATGATAGTAACTGTCTTGATCAGCCAAACCAATACGAGCAAGTAATACTTTTGCTTCAGCAAGTAAACCTAGCTGTAAGGCTACATCTGTCATAACCAATGCCACTTCAGGCGCTTGCTGTGCATCGACATAAATCGTTTTTAACTGTTCAGCAATGTTAGTTAAGGCTTCAGACGATAACTCGCCTTGGGCTAATTGTTGCTTAATGTCTTCAAATGCTTGTATCCACATAGGCGGTAAGTGTTTGTCGAGTAAGTCACTAATTTGCTCTTGGCTTTGCACGCCAGCAAAACCATCAATCGGTCTGCCTTTATCTAAAATCAATGTGGTCGGTAAATTTTGAATCTGGAAGTAATTCGCGATTTCTAACTCTGTTTCACAGTCCACTTTGGCAAGAATAAATCGCCCAGATTGGGCATTAGCCAACAGTTCCAGCGTCTGCAACAGCTGCACACTTTCGGGCTGTTGTTGCGTCCAAAATGCCAATACCACCATTTTTTGCATCGAGGTATCAACAACGTGTTGAATATTATCTTTAGTAAGATTAATGAGGTAGTCCATATTGCCTCCGCGGGATGACAAAAACAAAAGCGGACTTATTGTCCGCTTTTGGTGCTTAAATCAAGATTATTTTACACTCGCCAATAACATTTGATTGGTGAGTTTAATAAACGCTGATGGATCAGCCAAACTGCCTTTTTCCGACAACAAGGCTTGCTGTAACAACAAGTTAGCCCAATCAGTAAACAACTTTTCGTCAGTTTCGTTATTCAAATGCTCAACCAAAGGATGAGTTGGGTTAATCTCAAACGTTGGTTTCGATTCTGGTACTGGCTGACCTGCAGCTTGCATCAGTTTAATCATCTGCGTCGACATTTCACCTTCGCCGGCTACAACGCAAGCTGGAGTGTCAGTTAAACGAGACGTCACGCGCACGTCCGATACACTGTCTGCTAATGCCGCTTTTACACGTTCAACTAAATCTTTCGACTCTTCGGCAACTTTATCATGCGCTTGTTTATCAGCAGCATCTTCAAGTTCACCTAATTCTAAATCACCACGCGTAACTGAATGTAATTTCTTACCATTGAATTCGGTTAAGTGACTCACTAACCATTCATCGATACGCTCAGACAGTAATAATACCTCAATGCCTTTTTTACGCAGCAATTCAAGGTGAGGACTGTTAGCAGCTGCATCATGACTGTCAGCAACAATATAGTAAATCTTGTCTTGACCTTCTTTCATGCGCTCAACATACGCTTCTAATGACACAGTTGTCGCAGCTGAGTTGTTATCAGTTGAAGCAAAACGCAATAAACCGGCAATGCGCTCTTTGTTAGCAAAGTCTTCTGCTGGGCCTTCTTTTAACACTTGGCCAAACTCAGCCCAGAATGACTGATATTGTTCAGGCTCGTCTTTCGCCAGCTTTTCAAGCATTCCAAGCACACGTTTGGTGATGCCTACACGCATTGCAGTGGTGACTTGATTGTCTTGTAAAATTTCGCGAGAAACGTTTAATGGTAAATCATTTGAATCAATTAAGCCGCGAACGAAGCGCAAGTAAGTCGGTAAAAACTGTTCTGCTTCATCCATAATAAACACACGTTGAACAAACAGTTTTAAGCCATGCTTATGATCGCGATTCCACATATCCCAAGGCGCTTTGGCTGGGATGTACAATAAACTGGTGTATTCTTGTTTACCTTCAACCCGATTATGAGACCATTTTAATGCGTCGCTATAGTCGTGAGAAATATGCTTATAAAATTCTTGGTATTCTTCTTCAGTAATGTCTGACTTGTTACGAGTCCAAAGCGCGGTGGCCTTGTTCATCACTTTCCATTCACCTTCAGTGGCCGCGACCTTCTCGCCATCTGGTCCATCTGACTCAGGTGTGCCTTCATTCCACATTTGCACCGGAACCGAGATATGATCAGAATACTTAGTGATAATAGAACGTAAACGATAATCGTCAGCAAACTCAGTTTCTTCATCACGTAAATGCAGCACGATTTCAGTACCACGTTCATTTTTAGTGATACTTTCTACATTAAACGAACCTTCGCCTTCAGATTCCCACAATACACCTTCGTTAGCAGCATGACCGGCTGCACGAGTGCGTACGGTAACTTTTTTCGCCACGATGAAAGCCGAGTAAAAGCCCACACCAAACTGACCAATTAATTGTGAATCTTTTGACGCTTCACCAGAAAGATTACCGAAAAACTCTTTGGTACCTGATTTTGCAATAGTGCCTAAATGTTCAATCACGCTATCGCGGGTCATACCAATACCATTATCAGAAATGGTAACTGTGCCCTTTTCTTTATCGGCGCTAACACGCACGCGTAAATCGCCGTTACCTTCATATAAAGCATCATCTGTTAAGGCTAAATAGCGAAGTTTATCTGCTGCATCGGCCGCATTTGAGACAAGCTCACGTAAGAAAATCTCTTTATTTGAATACAGAGAGTGGATCATCAATTGCAGAAGTTGCTTTACTTCGGTTTGAAAGCCATGAGTTTCTTGTTGTGACATGAATAATTTCCTTGGTGTTACGTTAAATCAATCACGAGTCGAAACATCAACTCGCCTTAAAAATCTTCGTTAACCAAGAGATGGGGGACGTTACACTATTTTCAAGGGGCAACCCCATCTTGTTGAATAATAAATCGCCAGTTATGCTCAAATCAGGCAAATATCGTTACCGATTCACCTCGATATGGCCATTAACTGAGCCATTTATTCAGCTTTGATCAAATAAAAATGCCAGCAACCCCGATTAAGGAGCCGCTGGCACAAGATCGTTTCAATACTGTATCGATTTATCGCCGTGAAACACGACCATTGACTTAGCCTGCATCAGATAAAAATGCCAAAAATCCCGATTAAGGAGACGCTGGCACAAGCTCATTTCAATACCGTATCGATTTATCGCCGTGAAACACGACCATTGACTTAGCCTGCATCAGATAAAAATGCCAAAAATCCCGATTAAGGTGACGCTGGCACAAGATCGTTTTAATACCGTATCGATTTATAGCAGTGGAATACGACCATTAAATGATAGTGCTAAGGTGGTGCTATCGACATATTCAAGCTCACCTCCGACAGGCACACCATGTGCAATACGACTGATGACGACATTATGTCTTCTGGCCATATCGGCAATAAAGTGTGCCGTAGCATCCCCCTCAACGGTCGGGTTGGTAGCAAGGATTAACTCACTGACGTCATCAGAGGTTAAATGACGTTCCAGTAAAGCCAAACCAAGCTCTTCAGGGCCAACACCATCTAAGGGTGACAGATGTCCTAACAGCACAAAATATCGACCATTAAAATGTCCACCCGCCTCAATCGCTAGCACATCAGCAGGCGTTTCAACCACACAAATGATCCCCGAATTAACCCGGCGATGGCTACTACAGATAGGGCATAAATCCTGTTCGGTGAACGTACGGCAACTTTGGCAATGTCCAACTTCTGACATGGCTTTTTGTAGCGAATCGGCAAGCTTGAGACCCACTTTACGTTCACGCTCAAGTAATTGAAATGCCATTCGCTGCGCAGACTTTGGCCCAACGCCAGGCAGTGCACGTAAAGATTGGATTAATTCATCAACCAAAGGACTAAATTTCATAAATTGCCAATACCTTAATAACTAAACTTATTTTGATGTCATGGGTGAAACTGTCGAGATGAAAGGCTGTGCCAATCTGCGGTCACACCAACGCAGTGCGATTATTGTCTGTGCGGCGCTCGAATGCAAAGGTTAATCCTTTTGGGCGCTAAACGAGCTTTAGATATTTTGGACTGAAAATAAAAAAGCTCAAGCATTAATGCTTGAGCTTTTTTAGCAAATAAATGCGATTAAAACGGCATTTTCATGCCAGGTGGTAGTTGCATACCCCCAGTGACTTCGGCCATTTTAGTCTTTTGATTTTCTTCAATGCGACGAGCTGCATCATTACAGGCGGCAGCGATAAGATCTTCTAACATCTCTTTATCGTCTTCCATTAAACTCGGATCAATTTCAACTTTACGCACATTGTGGTTACCTGTCATGGTTACTTTAACCAAGCCAGCACCCGCTTCACCCGTCATTTCGGTGCGCGCAATTTCTTCCTGCACTTTAGCCATCTTGTCTTGCATCATCTGGGCTTGTTTCATTAAATTGCCCATACCGCCTTTTCCACCAAACATAGTCGCTTCTCTCTCTAATTAAGGTTGTTAGCAAGTCGCCATAATGACGCTAATCTTACTGAAATAAATTCGATTGGCAATCTTACTGAGATACTTTTGAGATGAAGATAACTTCATCTCAAGCAAGATTAGCGTATTTGTTCATTTATGAGGCACTAATAAGCGCAATCTCTTGGGCAATTTGCCCCAATTGCTCCGATGGATATTCAATACTGTCACTGTCTAATTGCGCTGATAAACGCTGGACCATCCACTGCACTTTATCATCAAGCAAAATAGACTGTTGCGCCTGTGCGATAAGTTCACGGTGAAAACGCTTACGTAACTCAAGCGGTGTTTCTCGTTTTGGTACAACGCCAATCTGGATCTGTACTTCAGTCGGTTGCTCAAGGTATTCAGTTAACGCCACTTGCAATTGATCGATAGCCGTTTGCGCTGACAAATGTTTTTGATCCGGTTTTAACACCAACACTATTGGATTGGACAAACCAGAGCACACTGAATTAACACCTAATTGTCGCACCCTACCACCAACAGAGACATGGGTCATCACTTTATACCAGTGCAAATCAACCTCATCACCTTGGATACTGTGTGGCTCAAACTGTGCCAATGCATGCGATTGAGTCATTTGAGGCTCTGTCATGCTCTGTGGTTTAGCGGCGACGACAGCGCTAGCAGGCTTTAGATCTTGTTGATTAACCTGCTGAGAAACATTGCTCGGCTGGTTAATTGTAGCTTTAACGGCAGATTTATCATGTGATTGAACATCTGCAAATGCATTAACTTGTTCGCCCTCTTTGGGCGCGACCCAAGGAGGTCTATCATAATCACTGACAGCCGGAGAATCGTCGCTTTTAGTGGTCACAGCAGATAACACTGCACTGGTATTGGGCGCAGTAGATTCAAGCGTTTTAGGCTCAGCGGCTAAGTGTTCTGAGTTTACTGCCGGCGAATTGGATGGTTTTATCACTCTTGAAGAAACTGATTTAGTGGCTTCTTTTTTGGCGAGTTCATCTTTTTGCTGTAAAGCCCCAACATCAGCGATGAGAGAATCACGACTAGCGAGTACTTCGTCAAGAAAGTCGTCTAAATCATCAGCGCGAAGCAAATCTTGTTCAATGCTAAGGCTGACATTTTTGCTGCTAATGTCAGTGCTGTCATCAACACTATTGTCGACACTATTGCTAGCCGAAGCATCACTATGATGATCCGCCGTTTTCGGCGAAGACATCAAGCCCTTTGCAGTATTAACACGGTTCGTCTCTGGAGTCTGATTTAACGCCGAAAAAGCAATATATTCATCATGATCAGACGGCTGGTATTCCATTGATGCTTCATCAGAGGCATCATAATCCGTAAAAGAATAACCATCAAATGATCCATTATCTGCGTCCTGAGCATGCTGATTTTCTTGACTATCTTGTGCGGTATTGGCGTCGACATCGCTCTTGCTGCTTGTATCTGTGGGATTAACAGCTAATGCCTGTTGCTCACAAAACTCTTGCGCTTCAGTGGTGTCATGTTTAGGCGCATCAATCTTGCTGTCTGAAGCAGTTGATTCGCCGATTTCAGTGCTCACGGCAATATTATCAGCCGTTGAATGAGCAAACGCCGCTGCACTTATATCAACTCGGCTTTGGGTATCAACGCGGCTTTGGGGCGATTGTTCATCAAAACCTTGGCTTTGTGCTTGGCTGAGCAATAAAGCTTGTTCTGCTATTAGTGAGGCTGCGGCTGGCTCATCATCAATAACCTCGTCAATGTCAGTCTCAACATTCATCGCCGCAGCTTCTGCCTGAACTGGTAATATCGTTGCTGCTAACGCGCTATTCGCTTGAGACTGATTATTAAGCTTTGGGCCTGTTTCAATGACCTCTTGCGTGGGAGGTAAAGCATGATCAATCACGCTTAAATTAATATCTGCGGGTGTAGTTGTCACCCAACGTTTTACTTGTTTTTCAGGGGTGAATGCAACGGCGCGCAATAATGCCATTTCCAAGCCTGATTTAGGATCAGGTGCAAAAGCCAAATCTTTACGACCGTTAAGTAACATTTGATAATAAAGCTGAACTTGCTCAGGCGCTAATTGCTGTGCAAACGCTAAAATTTGTTCACTAAACAGTGATTGCTGCGCAGCCGCTGGGGCAAACTGAGTCAAGGTAATTTGGTGCAGTAGCTCTAATAAACTGCGCAGTACTTCTTCTGCGTCAGCACCAAATGCTAATACTTTTGACACGGTTTGCATTAATGGACCCACATCAGCGTCACATAAGGCTTTTAATAAAGCCAGCACATGTTTTTCATCAATGCTGCCGAGCATGGTTTGTACTTGTGTCAACATGACTTGACCACTACCAAAAGCGATAGCTTGATCCGTTAAACTAAGCGCATCACGCATACTACCATTAGCGGCTTTAGCTAATAAACTCAATGCTTGTGGCTCAAAAGGTAGGTTTTCTTGGCTGATGATATACGCTAACTGCTTAGTAATTTCATCTTGCGACAAACTTTTCAAATTAAACTGTAAGCAGCGAGATAATACGGTAACAGGTAATTTATGCGGGTCAGTGGTCGCCAGTAAAAACTTAACGTGTTCGGGCGGTTCTTCTAACGTCTTTAATAATGCATTAAAACTGCTACGCGATAACATGTGTACTTCGTCAATTAAATACACTTTAAAACGGCCACGTGAAGGACGATATTGAACATTGTCGAGGAGCTCACGAGTATCATCAACTTTAGTACGAGAAGCGGCATCGACTTCAATTAAATCAACAAATCGACCTTGAGCAATTTCAATACAACTAGAACATTCGCCACAGGGTGTAGCCGTTACACCAGTTTCGCAATTGAGACCTTTAGCAAATAAACGCGCCAAACTGGTTTTACCTACACCGCGCGTACCGGTAAACAGGTAAGCATGATGTAACCTTTGCTGACTTAATGCATTGGTTAGTGCCATTAATACATGAGATTGGCCAACCATTTGGTCAAATTTAGCTGGACGCCATTTGCGGGCGAGTACTTGGTAAGACATGAAATTCCCCACAGAGAGCTATCGGGAGTCAATCCCTATAAAGGGGTTAACAATAACATGCCAAGGGCTGGCATGCTATTGTTGAGCATGTATTTGATAGTGCAGAATACAGTTAACTGCTTAATAAAATAGCAGTTTATTTTACTATTTACTCACCATCAAACTCACATAAGCTTAATACTTCAATTCCCATACCTTGCAAACGCTTCTCACCACCAATTTCTGGTAATGAAATTACAAATGCAGCGTGAGACACTTCACCACCAAGTTGGCGGATAAGCTTTACTGTTGCTTCGATCGTGCCACCCGTGGCGAGCAAGTCATCAATCACTAACACTTTATCATTGGCATTAATGGCATCGACATGAATTTCTAAGGTATCTTTACCGTATTCTAAATCATAGGTTTGGCTAATGGTTTTTCGGGGTAATTTACCTGGTTTACGAACAGGTACAAAACCAACACCTAGCTCTAAAGCTAGTGGCGCACCAAATAAAAAACCACGCGCTTCCGTACCAACCACTTTAGTGAAACCTTTTGATTGATAATGAGCCACTAAAATCGCAATAGTAGCTTTATAAGCTTCTGCATTTTCAAGCAAACTCGTGACGTCACGGAACATGATGCCTGGTATTGGATAATCAGGAATGGTTTTAATGCTTTGCTTAATAAGCGCTAAACTGTCTTGGTTCATCATAATTTTAGTTAACTCTATAAAAGTGATTACGCAATAAAAAAGTCCACGTTGCGTGTGGACTCTGGTAAAAATACTTAGCTGATCTTATGCCCGTTTAATCTCAGTTGCAACTAGCTTACCTTAACTGACGATTTATTATTCTAACTCTGGGATCCGCCACAAAAAAAATACTAAAAAAAGCATCATGCACAATAACATCATTTTCACCCAAACAATCTGCACAATGGCAATGCTAACCCCAAAGCTTAGCACGGTCATTAACATGGCTTTTTTCTTAAGAGGACGACTCAATGCCCTGTTCGATTGCCATTGACGAATACCTTCGGCAAACCATGGATGATTGACTAACCAATGGTGCAAGCGTTCATTTGAACGGGAAAAACAAAAAGCAGCCAGCAGAATAAACGGGACTGTTGGTAATAAAGGCAACACAATACCTATTAAGCCTAAAGCAAGGCTGCACAGGCCTATTATTAGAAAAAAACCACGTTTTACCGCCATAAGCACCCTCATCAGAAACAAAAAACCACTCTAGCAGAGTGGTTTAGTAGACACATCATGACAGGTTAACCTGAAGTTAGCGTTAAATTAACCCTGTTGCTTTCAACCATGAAAGACTCGCGGGTAATGTTGGAATTAATAAAACCAAAATAAAACCAACGAAATAAAATATGTTAAACGGGTCTTTAAAAGGCTGACTCATGATTATTCCTACATTCAGGTGATGTTGTTACTGCAATAGCTTAACACTTTCATTCGCTATGATAGGTCAACATTGGGTTAACTTAGCGAATAGCAAGTGTGAGGCCAGTCACAAAAAGTGGCTCATTTTAGACCTATCTTTATAAAATAAAAACCATAAATTTTTTAAGCCTATTATGACTAAGTTGATGAAATAATAATCCCCTTTTGCGCCAATTGTTGGAGTAAAGGTAAACAGCCTGATAATAAGGTGTCATTGGACATTTGTGGGTAGTGTTCACTTAACCACACAATAATCGCCTCTACGGTGACACCTTGTTGAGAAAGGCTCATTTGCTCAATGTAAGCCAATACTTGTGCGCTTAGAGGCGTCAGTTGCAAAAAAGCAACTTGCTCAGTTAAATCTCGAAACACACAAAAAAAGTTCGCTTGCAGTGTAGGTTCAATGGGTTGGTAGTCAACACTAATATGTTGAACATCAAAAGCGTATTGCGCGACCTTGGCACAAGTGGCCAAACATAATCGCCGCTGGGCGAGATCGCCAGAAACGAGCAACTGAGATGATGGTGTGTCTGGCGCGACTGCCACACATAACTCTAACCATTCATAATGCGCTAGCTGCAACATGAAAATCGGGTCATCTTGTGTGATTTGATATTGATGCTGCAAAAACGCTAAAAACTCACTGGCAATTTCGACAAATATTGGTGTTTGACAATCATGAGACCGAAAAAACTTTTGCACTAATGCTTGCCATTGTTCATCCTGATATAGACTGTTAAGTACCGGAAAAGCACTGGAGACAAAACCACTGATATTATTAAAAAATAACTCTCGATAGATATTCATCCGCCTAGACTCAATACCCTCTGGTAATGGCAAGCTAGGATCACGAATGTAATCCATAAATTGTTGCTGTACTTGCATAAAACCCATTATGCCTTCCTCAGTAATGACTGCTGACGTAAAGCTTGTTGTTGGTATTGATGGATTTGATTAATTTCATTGAGCAGAATGTCGGTTTTAGGAATGTTAAAGTCGCGCTCAAGCAGTGTGGGATGTACACCGTGTAATTGATAGCATTGCTGTAATAATCCCCAAACAGGGTCGATAATGTCGGCACCATGGGTATCAACAACCAAATCAATGTCTTCTTGATAATGCCCAGCAATGTGTAAATATTCAATCCGCTCGGTCGGCATAGCCGCCAAAAAAGCATTAGCATCATATTGATGATTAATTGAATTAACATAAATGTTATTCACATCAAGTAACAGCTTACAGTCAGCTTCTTGCAAAACGGCATTAACAAACTCAACTTCACTCATTTGTGCACCAGGAGCGGCATAGAAGGAAACATTTTCTAAAATAAATGGCCGCTCAAGTATCTCTTCAACCTGGTTTATTCTTTTAGCTGTGTGGATCACTGCGTCGTCAGTAAAAGGGATCGGCATAAGATCGTACATGTGACCGGCTCCCGAGCAATAACTTAAATGTTCGGAATAAATATCGATGTTATGCCGATCTAAAAAGTGTTTTATCTTGCGTACAAACTGAGTGTCTAAAGCTTGAGGGCTACCAATGGATAAAGATAATCCGTGACAAAAAAAACGATGTTGTTCGGTTAATTGAGCAAATTGACGACCAAACTTACCTCCTAGGGTCATCCAGTTTTCAGGCGCAACCTCAAAAAACTCAATTGCGGCAGGCACATGCTGACAAAATTCGTCTAACATTTCTCGACGAAGCCCTAAACCGACATTGGCTAAGCCATGAGCATGATTTGTAGACATAATGCGTGTCCTTGATGATTGTTTTTTAAGTATTGATATAACTAAATATTCGATAAAAAACAGATAAATTTAAGGCCTGAATCTCAGGCCTTAATTGTATTAGATAAGCCTAGGCATTATCAAACAGAAGCAAACTGTTATTTTTGACCGCCGCACTTACCTTCAGTCATTTTTTCAGCTGATTGCTTCATGTCGCCACACTTACCTTCAGCTGCTTTTTCCGCTGATTTTTTCATGTCACCACACTTACCTTCAGCCGCTTTTTCAGCTGACTGTTTCATGTCGCCACACTTGCCTTCAGCCATTTTTTCCGCTGATTGCTTCATGTCGCCACATTTACCTTCAGCCGCTTTTTCCGCTGACTGTTTCATGTCGCCACATTTACCTTCAGCCGCTTTTTCCGCTGATTTTTTCATGTCGCCACATTTGCCTTCACCACACTTACCTTCTCCGCCATCAAGTTGGTAACCAGAAGTTAATTGTTGAAAACCAAATGGATTTGCTTCTACTTGCGCCGAAAAACCAGCCGTCATTACAACTGAACCTAACGCAACAGCTAACGTAGTTTGTTTGATTGAATTCATAATAATTATATCCTTAAGTCGTGATTATAATGCTGACCAGCATTATTGCCGGCTTGTGTAAAGAGACCTGCCGTTAGTAACGTTTATTACAAAAAAATATCCGAAATGTGAAAAATATCCATTTTATTAACATTAATTGTTGCTAGGCAAGCTTAAAAATAACGCTATATACATTTAACATAGACACAACAACAATCATATCAATATGATTATTAATAATAATTTACTTAACGTCGTGACAAAGATGGTCATGGCACTATTTAGTGCTGCTATCCGATAATAAACACGTTAAAATAGCCCACTTTTTACTGCAGCAAGGTGTATTGTGCGCGTTATTTTAGCTCCGATGGAAGGTGTGGTAGATGACCATATGCGTGAAATTTTGTCAGCCATCAATCCATTTGACTTGGTGGTGACGGAATTTGTCAGGGTAGTCAATCAACTATTACCTGAAAAAGTCTTCTACAAACTGTGTCCAGAGTTACATCATCAAGGTTTAACTGCATCAGGTACACCAGTTCGTGTTCAGTTGTTAGGACAAGAACCAGAGTGGATGGCACAAAATGCCATTAGAGCCATAGAACTAGGGTCAAACGGCGTTGATGCAAACTTTGGTTGCCCAGCAAAAACCGTCAATAAAAGTAAAGGCGGCGCAGTATTACTGCAATACCCAGAGAATATTTATAACATTGTTAAGGCCATGCGCAATGCTGTACCGTCAGAACATCCAGTTACTGCCAAAATCCGTTTAGGTTACGAAGATAAGTCGTTATTTATGGAAAATGCCTTAGCTGTGTATGAAGCCGGCGCAACAGAGCTGGCTATTCATGCTCGCAGTAAAACCGACGGTTATAAGCCCCCTGCTTATTGGGAATACATTACCGAAGTCAGAAAACGCCTGCCTATTCCCGTTATTGCAAATGGAGAGATTTGGAATGCTGCTGATGCGCAACGTTGTATGGACGTAACTGGTTGTGACAGTGTAATGATTGGCCGAGGTGCTATATCGCTACCGAACTTAGGTGACACCATTAAAACCGGTGCAATCCCGTTTAGCTGGCAACAAACATTAAGTTTACTCATGGCTTATAGTGACAAAGAACTCACCGGACGAAAGTCGGACTATTATCCCTCACGGATTAAACAATGGTTTAGTTACTTAAATCGTCAATACCCAGAAGCGGATACCTTATTTAGAGAATTGCGAGTGTTTAAAACAACCGAAGAAATCGTTAATACCTTACAAAACGCTCATCGCGCACTGTTATAGACTAGCAATATCGCGGCTCTAGGCTAGGATCTAACGCAGTTTGATTGGGTTATGTCATTCACCTCGTTAAACTGTGTTTATCCTAAGCAAAGTTGATAGCGCAATATTATTATCAGTGTTCTATATAGGGTGGTTGATTCACCGCCTATTCGTTAATAAAGCCCCCTAGAGCCTCTCCAGTACAGACCATTAACCTTGGCTAACATGAATATAAAGTAAATTATTATTCATGTTTTTATCTCATAAATCTAATCGAGAATTGATCTTCGTCATAACGTCGGCTCTATTTGTGCTTAAAATAGATTATCTACATTGGCATAGTCAGTTAAGGTTATCTCAGTTGCACAATTCTCAGGATATAAAGCAAAAACTTCAACAACTTGAACTTATTTTGAGACGTGAGTTAATGCTCGTTATTAAGGATTCATTAAAATCGACTGAAGTTGCTCATGTCACAATGCAAACCCCTCTTGGGCAACTAATTGATTATCTACCGCAAGTAAAACTCGCCGACACCGATATTTTTACTCGGCTAATGCGGCTAGATGCTGCATATTGTCAACTTGAACTGGGTTTATATGGGCTTTGCTCAGATTGTGAAGTCGACATAGAAGCATATCGCCTAATCACAGATCCAACGGAACAACGTTGCACTCAATGCGAACAAAAATTTCGTCGAGAACATCGGCATGAATTACGCTTAGATCACTAGCCATTAACGTCTGTAAAGCACACTTAGATCTGCAACCTAGCTAGCCAGTATAAAATAATCATCATAAAAAAGGCCTACATAAATGTAGGCCTTTTCGTAATAAACAGTATCAATATCAGACTGTTTTATGTGTCTCTGTTATTTAGAACTTAACAGATACGCCACCGTAGTACTGACGACCGATAGTGTCATACACTTCTGGTACAGTACCGCCGTCACTACCATTAGATACGCGTGATGGCTCTTCGTTGGTTAAGTTTTTCACGCCAGCGCTCAAGGTAATCATGTCTGTAACATAGTAAGTACCGGCAACGTTGTGGTACAGAATCGCATCCACTTTATCGCCTGTATTTAAGTCGTCCATTTCACCAATGTAACGGTTGAAGTAGTTAACACTCCAGCTGTCTTGACCAGCTTGAATATTGAAGTTGTTACGTATACGAGCATACGCGCCAAAGTTACCATCAATATTGTTGGTGTAGTTGTTATCTTCTTGCTCAAACTTGATCAAGTAAGTTGTATCGTTGCTGATTTTCCAATCTAACGATAACGCTTCAAAGTTATAAGCTAAGTTAAAGTCTAATCCGCTTGTGTCTTGGCTACCTACGTTAGTTAACGTATTTGTTAAGTTAGACAAATCACCATTTGGACCAATGTTAAAGGTTTCACATGCAGCAGCAGAAGCATTAGCAAAACATGCATCAAGACCCGCTTGAACATCTAAACGTGTAATAGCATTGGTGACTTTAAAGCGCCAGTAATCAAGCGTTAAAGATAAACCTTCAACATAGCTAGGTGAGTAAACTAAACCAGCTGTGTAAGAATCTGATTCTTCAGCTTTTAAGTTACTGTCTGAAGTATAACGCGTTAAGATCTGTGGATCTTGAGCATTGCCCCAAGGATCATCTAAATAGTCGTATGAACCGGTATCACCGCCAAATAACTCGCTGATACTAGGTGCACGGAAACCTGTAGCCGCTACACCACGAAGCATTAAATCATCAGATGCTTCATAAGTAAGGCCTACTTTCCAAGTAGATGCTTTACCGAATGTTGAGTAATCGTCATAACGAAGTGCAAAATCACCGGTTAATTTTTCGGTAAAAGGAACACTAACTTCTTCGAATACAGAGAAAACATTGTAGTTGCCGTCAGTAGGATCTTGCTGAGCAGCAGTACTATCTCCAGCTACTGTTACAGGATCTGGATTATAGAAACCACTTTCGTAACGATATTCAGCACCGATAGCAAAAGCAACTGCACCAGCACTTACATCGAACAACTCACCATTTAAGCCTGCAGAAACAACATGCTGCTCGTTACCACCATTAGCATTATCGGTAAAGCTAATGTCATTAACAATATCACCCGTTAATGGAACACCTGTGAACCATGCATCTTGGTTAGCATAAACAGATTGCTTAAGATTAGTTGCATTGATTGAGTTATCAACGCTTGAATCAGCTTTGTTTTTACCGTAAGTGTATGCGATATCCCAGTTCATACCGGTATTGATATCAAACTCACCAGCCAAAGCCGCAGAGATACGGAATGTATCAGTATCTTGAGAATAAATACGCGGACCAGCATCAGTCGTACGACGACGGTAATTTACACGACCAGTATCATCAGCTTCAACACCACCGGCTGTCATAGCAGAATCAAGAGTAATACATGCTGCGCCAGCTTCAACACCTGGAGCGCCACATACGTTTAGCATAACATCAGCAGGTTGCGGAGCAAGTTGCTGATCAGACTTACGTTTAGTGTAAAGAACGTCTCCACTTAGCACTAAATTATTGTCTAACTCTTGAATCATATTAGCAAACAAGCTGTAACGCTCGTTTGGTGTTTGGTAATAACTGCTCGTGGTGTAGTCATAACCTGTAGAGCGAGCAACCCATTCACCAGCGTCATTGCGTACTTTTCCGCCTAATGAACCAGTAGGTAAAAATGAACTTGCACCTGGCTCTGTCCAGCTACGATCTGACTGAATAACGCTTTCACGTTTTGAATACGCAGCACCGACAGTATAGTTACCGCCATCAGTATTGAAACCGTATAAACCGCTTAACTCACCTGTCTCACCGTCGCTTTCGCTAGTAGTGCTACCGTTAAGATCGAATTGGAAGCCTTCGAAGTCTTTCTTGGTGATGATGTTAACAACACCAGCAATAGCATCAGAACCGTATACCGCAGAAGCGCCATCTTTTAAGATCTCAACGCGAGCGATCATAGATACAGGAATAGAGTTCAAATCGACAGAACTGTCTGCACCTGAACCAGAGTTAACCATACGACGGCCGTTTAATAACACTAGCGTACGTTGAGAACCCATGCCGCGTAAGTCAACTTGTGCAATACCATCTGAACCGTTATTTGAACTAGAACCTAGAGCGGCACCGGCCATTGAGGTTTGAGCTTGAAGTAGTTGGTCAACTGAAGTGAAACCTTCTGCGCGAATAGCTTCAGCAGAAATGATAGTTACTGGAGAAGCTGTTTCCATGTCTTGACGTTGGATACGAGAACCCGTTACTTCGATTCTTTCAACTTTCTGTTCGTCGGCAGCAAATGCTACTGAAGAAAATAAGCCTGTTGTCGCGACACTTGTTGCTGCTACAGCTATTAAACTACGGCGAATTGCCTTAGCAGTTAATGTGACTGAACTCATGAATAAACTCCCTATAACTTGGAATAAAATAAAACAAGTCGTTATATTTTTAATTATGAATAATTGGTCAGTGCCAATCATTGAAAAACATTATTAATGAATAAAAAACCTTTAGTCAATAAGGGCAACATGTGAACAACATCACACTTGACATCAAGATTGATAATTAATTTGACTTAAACCAATCTCATTAAAATCAACAATTTAGCAAATTACACTGTATTAACTCAGTCTATTAACATTTATTAACATAAGAAAATAAACATATAAGGCTGACTCTATCTAACGCCAAGGCCGCATTTAAACTTTCTAACACCCGTGCTTGGTGTTCTTTACTTAGCATATCAATAAAATCGATAATGATAATCCCACCCAAATTACGTAATCGCAGCTGTCTT
>NZ_JACJEB010000027.1:0-30853 GCF_014163845.1 Shewanella sp. SR43-4
CGTCAAGACAGAGCCAGTACCATACACATGATTAGTGCTTATGCTTCATCAAACAAATTAGTACTTGGCCAACTTAAAACAGAACAAAAAAGCAATGAGATAACTGCCATTCCTGAGTTGATAAAGATGTTGGATATCAAAGGGGCTTTAGTGACTATCGATGCTATGGCTTGTCAAACAAAGATAGCCAAAACCATTGTGGAACAAGGCGGTGACTTCCTGCTTGCCGTTAAAAGTAATCAGGGAAAACTGCGTGAAGCGATAGTCAAAGCCTTCTCTTCCCAGCGAGCCAACAATACAGACAAATCCACAATTGAACAGGGTCATGGTCGTACAGAGGTAACCGTCTAGCGAACCACACCTCGCATCATTAATCTGCCTATTTGAAAATACCTGCTCAATGATAAATTTGGAGCAGGTGATGAAAACATACAGAACAGCGGCACAGTGGCTCGGTTTACTTCAGCAGCGCAGCAATTTCAAAGGCACTAATGTTGAATTCTGCCAACATCATAATGTCTCGATTACCACTTATTATAAACAACGTGCTTTACAGGCTGAGAACCAGCAAAAAACAACCTTGCCAAAGCGCGCTACATCATCACGCTTTATTCAACTAAAACAAACCACCACTGACGTCTGCGAGCACACTCATCAAAATACACTGCAGTTTGATACCCGCACCGGCCAACTCACCCTACCAGCAGATTTAGCAACGACCGATATCGTTGCCATTATTAAAGGGCTAATGGCATGAAGATGTTTGTTGATATCCCCACTGTTTATTTATGTGCCGATGTGGTCGATTTTCGTAAATCGATTAATGGGTTAGCCGCCTTAGTGGAAGCTGAGCTTGAACTCCCAGTGCTCAGTGGTGCGCTATTTGTCTTTTGTAATAAAGGCCGTGACAAGCTCAAATTGCTTTACTGGGATAACACCGGCTTTGCGCTGTGGTATAAGCGATTAGATAAACATAAGTTCAAATGGCCCAAACTCATGTCACCCACCATGACATTAACCGAGCAGCAATTACACTGGTGATTGTCGGGTTATGATGTCATTGGCCACAGCAAAATTGATGTCGCAGGTAAGCAACTACTTTAATATTTGCGATCGATTGATGATCATCAAAGGATGTTCATTTAGCACTGGAAACCCGCTGGTTACGCCTTAAAATAGGCTTCATGAAAAATGTACTCGCCCTTCAACAGCGCATCGCTGAGCTGGAAAAACTGCTCGAAAATGAGCGGCAATTATCTTTACAAAAAGATGCGCAAATCGCTGCGCTAGAGGAACGCTGGCGCCTGGCCCAACAAAAACAATTTGGCAAAAGTGCTGAAGGCTTTGTAGGGCAAGGCGAGTTATTCAATGAAGTAGAAGAGATTGTTGAAGCCGCTGAGGCTGAGCAACAATCCATTAGCTATATCCGCAAAAAACCGGTGCGTAAGCCACTGCCAAAAGACTTACCCCGTGAGCAAGTTATCCACGACATTGAAGATAAAACCTGTGATTGCTGTGGCGGTGAGCTACATAAAATGGGTGAAGACAAGTCAGAAAAGCTTGAGTTTATCCCAGCGCAAATCAAAGTCATTGAGCACATTCGGCCTAAGTACGCCTGCCGTCACTGTGATAAAGCCTCAACTCAAACACAGATAAAGCAAGCCTCAATGCCTGCCATGCCCATCAACAAAGGCATTGCAACGAGCAGTTTGCTCAGTCAGCTTATCACCAGTAAATACCAATACGGGTTACCGCTTTATCGCCAGGAAGCGATGTTCAAGCAATACGGTATTGAGCTCAGTCGCCAGACCATGAGCAGCTGGATAGACAAATCCGCCACACTGTTTGCACCACTGGTGGAACGGCTTAAAGCCGAGCTGTTAAAGCAGCCCACGTTGTTTGCCGATGAAACGCCACTGAAAGTGGTGAAATCCGATAAGGTGAACAGCTACATGTGGGTGTATTGCTCAGGTCGAGATTCACCTGAGCCAAACCATCCTACCCCCAATATCGTGCTTTACGATTTTCACAATAGTCGGGCGGCCGCCTGCGTGGTCAATTATCTTGATGGATATCAAGGTTACTTGCACGTAGATGGTTATCAAGCTTATGAAAAAACATAGGCAACCTTAGTGGGATGCTGGGCGCATGCGCGTCGTAAATTTATCGATGCGAAAAAGCTGCAAGGGAAAAATAAAACCGGCAAAGCGGATGTGGTATTGAGCCTTATCCAAAAACTGTACGGCGTTGAGTCACGCGTTAAAGATAAAAGTGCGGATGATATATACACGACAAGACAAGCAGTCAGTGTGCCTATACTGGACAAGCTAAAAGCATGGCTTGAGCAAAACCAACCGAATTTAGTGGGTAATACCAAACTGATAGAGGCAGCTAATTACCTGGCTAATCAATGGCACAAACTCATTCGTTATGTTGATGATGGCAGACTGAGTATTGATAATAATCGTGCTGAGCGAGCGGTAAAACCGTTTGTGATTGGCCGAAAAAATTGGTTATTTAGTCAGACAGCTAATGGGGCTCATGCCAGTGCCACGCTTTACAGCATTGTGGAAACCGCAAAGGTTAATGGCTTAGTGCCATTTGATTACATCATGGCTTGCCTTAATGAACTGTGCCAACCAGCACCGGATATAGACAGCCTGATACCATGGAGTGTTAAAAGATAGGTGTAGTTGCCCGGACGCTTACGTACAGAGTGTCGTCAGTGCTATGTTATTGACAGTACACACTTAGTCGGTGACTTTTCAAAGTGGAAAGGGTTAAAAAATATCGTTATGGTTGAAAATTGTCGCCTTGAGAAAGGAAAACCAATCGAGCTTGAGTACCGTTATTACATCAGCTCTAAGGAGCTAAGTGCTGAACAAGCTGCGATAGCAGTTCGAGAACATTGGGATATCGAATCAATGCACTGGGTGCTTGATGTCAGTATGAGTGAGGATGCATGTCAAATCTATAACGCTCACGGAGCGGAAAATATGTCAAGCCTGCGTCATATGAGTTTGAATATGTTACGAGCAGAGCCGACCAAGATACGCATTGTTGGAAAACAAAAGCGATGCATGATGAATCCATCGATGCTTGAAGCAGTATTAAAGGCTGGATTTAGTAGCTCGGTTATAAATTAAGCACTCATGCGGTAGCCCTGCATCATAACCTTAGTTAATAATCTTATAAGTTTACTACTAATTATCACTGCTGCTATAGGTATAAATTAATGAGGCTCACTTTAAGCATTAGCACTAATCTAGTTGTACTTTATATTTGAGTCTGGCTGGTAGAATTTCATCAAACTCACAGTCAAGTGCATTAACTATTTTGTATAGAGTTTCCAGTTTGATGTTGACGCAACCTCTTTCCATTTTCCCGTAATTACCTCTTTCAATACCGACATATGCTGCAAATGCCTCTTGAGAATAGCCAGCATTAACTCTTAGGTATCTTAATTTATCGCCAAATTCAATTACTAAATCACTCACCTATCAACACTCCAGGTAAAATGATTAGATTTTCATATTGAGGTACAAGCCACCACGCCCTATAATACCCATTCAAGATAAATTATTAGGATCTGTTTTTGATGTTAGACCCATTCGTAGCTCAAATCATTAAAGCAGAAAACTTTGATAAGTTCACAACAAGTGATGTCCGCTCTGCATATTTTGCATTAAAAAAAGATCCCTCTTTGGATAGCGCAGAGATCAGAAGAATGATTTATGCAGAATTAATGAAGTTAGTAAAAAAAGGCTGGTTAGAGAGGAATATACAAAAGCAAAAGGGACAGACTAGATTCAAAAAAACAGTTCATTTTGATGCCACAAACCTTCCTGTTAAGCCTATGGCTTTATTACCTATTTCTGATATTGAAGGCATTGATAAACATAAGAAATTGAGCGCAAAACTAAACTACTATAAATCAGAACTATTATTGAGCTTAGGTGAATCAGAGGCATATAAAGAGATATACTTAGAGCTGCCTGATTTAGCTGAAGAGTTACAACCCAAGTACAATTTAGCGAGGGAAAATAGCACTAAATTGTTGGGGAAAATCAAGGCCATTGAAGCGATCATCGAACAGAGAAATATATGAGACTTAGACGTTGGCAAAATGCATGTATAGATTCGTCATTAAAACAATACCTTAATGGACAGTCTCATTTCTTGGTTTTAGCGACGCCTGGCTCAGGAAAGACTCTGATGGCCTCTGTTTTATCAAACCATCTATTGAAGAATGACCTTGCTGATTTAATCTTTTGTTTTTCCCCATCTTCGATAGTTTCCATGGATTTTGCTGAGTGCTTACAATTAAGATCGAATGAACGTTTTGACGGGCTAATTGGTTCAAAGGGCAGAGCTTATACTTATCAACATTTGCAGTACTTAGATGGTGCTTTTTGGGAGCTATTTGAAAAATATCGAGTATTCGTTATTTTCGATGAAATCCATCATTGTGCAGGATCTACTGTTGATAATGCGAATTCATGGGGAGAGCATATAATTCTGAACATTCAGAACAAAGCTCGATTCACCATGGCATTAACTGGCACGCCTTGGCGCTCAGATACGGCCCCTATCGTTTTTGCTAGCTATGCCTCACCAGATGGTGAAATCTCATGTGATTACGTCTATGGCCTTTATGAGGCAATTTTAGACGGTGTTTGTCGCGTACCTCAGATAATCGCTGTTGATAACAATCATATTTCAGTAATAGAAAATAATGAAACCGCCGTTTTCGAAAGCTTTGATGACCTACTGTCTAACTCCCAAATTGCATACCAGGACGTAATCGAAAATGATGATGTAATAAAACATATCATCACTTCGGCTAGTAAAAAGCTAGATTTTATAAGACTTGAAAACTCTAATGCAGCTGGCTTAATCGTAGCTTCATCGATAGAACAGGCCAATAGAATTTCAACATTAGTAAAAAAATGGCTTCAAGAAGAAGCTGTTGTCGCTACCTATAAGGAAAGTGACCCGACAGCCATTATTCAACGATTCAGACACTCAGAATCCAAGTGGATTATTTCTGTTGGAATGATTAGTGAGGGAACCAATATCCCTCGCCTACAAGTGTGTTGTTATCTCTCAAACATAAAAACTGAAATGTATTTTAGGCAAACACTAGGACGAATTCTTAGAGTTACAGACACTATTAATCAAGAAGCAATTCTTTATATGCCAGCGGAGCCCAAGTTGCTGGAGTATGCTTATAGAGTTAGACATGACGTGCCTGTTGAGGCTGATGTTGTAAAATTTGAAACAATGCAATCACTGCTTGTCGGCGATGAGACTAATAGTCAAAACAAAACTATTTCTCTGAAAGAACCTAGCATTGATTTGGCAGGCAAAGAAATTAAACTAAATGGTTTCATTGAAAACACTGATAGCTTGTTCGATGAAGATTTTTTATCAACTTCATATGACCAAGTGATGAATATATTCGGTCGTTTCAAACAAGAAACCATAGGTATAGGTATAGGGTTAGGATTAGATTAGGTGAGTTGAAGTAACTTTACTTAACCTGAACTCGAGATAAGAAGTGAACTAAACGCCCTCTTTATGATCAGATCTTTCGACCAAGAAGGATTTAATCATGCTGAGGGCGTATGAATAATTTAGTGGATATATTTTGTGATGCCGATGATTTTTGTGCTGTATTCATTCCGCAATGGAAAACACAATGCCTGACTGACAGCAAACGAAAACGTCAGCGCTCAAATAGAATGGACACGAGCGAAATAATGAACATTATCATACCATTCCACACATCCCACCACCGTGACTTCAAGAACTTTTATTCTGGTTATCTTGCTCGATTCTTTAAATCTGATTTTTCACATTTGCTCAGTTACAGTCGCTTTTTGGAAATAATGCCCACGACTGTCGTGCCATTGTGCAGCTATTTTTGTACCATAAGAAGCCAGCCAACAAGGATTGAGTTTATTGATTCAACGAGTATCAAGGTCTGTCACAACTTACGAATTCCAAGGCATAAAAAAGCTTATCGGGCTTCGCTAGCCGAGGAAAAGGCACGATGGGATGGTTCTACTAGTTTAAACTTCACCTAATTGTTAATCGCAAAGGCGGCATTGTAGCCGCCAAAATAACGCCCGCGAATGTGCATGACACTCAGCCTGTTTCGGGGATGGTGGTTAACTCAATGGATAAACATTATGCCGACAAAGGCTATATTAGCAAAGCACTGGCGAACGACTTACTCGAACAAGGTGTTACGATCGTCAATAATGTCCGTAAAAACATGAAAGCTAAAGCATTATCCCTATGGGATAGAGCGATGCTTTCACGTCGATTTATCATTGAAACCATCAATGACCAGCTAAAAAACATTTCACAAATAGAGCATACAAGACATCGAAGCGTGCATGGTTTTATGTTGAATATGATAGGCGGATTGATTGCCTATCAACTGAAAGAAACTAAGCCACAACTCAATATTACGAATGCTGAATTTGGCGCTATTGTTGTTATGGCTTAAACCGATCTCAGGTTACTTACTTCAACCTAGATTATTTATCATTATTCAACTTGATATTGTAACTTAATCAAAATTTTGAAGCAGGGTCTATAATAAATGTGACTTTCTGTGGCTTATCTTGAAGAGAACGAATGAAAACAGGTTGGGATTTTACGCTTGAGTAGTTTTTATCAACCATTTCGCAGTCATCTAAATGCTTGATTAAACTTTTTATAGCATCTTTGTATTTGTCTGGAACCCTCATCACGACGGTTTTTTCGTATTTAGTTTTTCGACCTGCACCAGTTCGAAATCCGCCATGTGTTACCTTGTATTCAGCTTTTTCTTCAGACATGTAAACTCCAAGTTTGATTTTGTTACATTATCAGGCTATCTTGAATAAGTTACAAAATCAAGAGCCTCGATACTTTTAATGATGACGGATAGCTTTACATGCTGTGAGGTTAGGAAGATTGAGACAAGTTTTTATGCATGGCTGTAATCCTTGGATTAGAATTGCACCTTCAACAGCGCTAATAAGTAATCGTCCCGATATGAATATTTTTCAATCTTATTATTGGGCTGAAATGTGATAGATAAATGAACTTTTAATACAAATCTTGAGCTTATTTTTGATTAACCTTGAAATACGCTTTCAAATGTACAGCACTATTAACAGGCTCTCTGACATGCAAAATATTAGGACTAACATCCAAGCTTTAAATAAACAAAATCCTGCACCTTTCTCAAATGACATCATCTATAACTACAGCACCTATTTGAGGAACAATGATATTTACCTTAAAGACGATAGAGAACACTACGTTGCCCCTATTCCGTTCGATCAAATAGTAGGCATCGAACAGATGTATGGTGATGACTCAACCTGGGGGCAATGCATAGAAGGACGATGGCTTAAGCGCCTGAAACAAAGACTTATAGAACTAGAAGACAACCCGCAGTATTATTTATCGGAAGTCGAACTGCCAAACCTATCCTTCATTAAGGTTGGAAGTAAGTACTTCATCAGCACAGGTAAACATCGCACGATTATCGCTAGATTTTTGTCCTATTTTAACCCTGAAGTGTTTAGCAACCGTTCTCCGTTTGAGTTTGCCAAGGTGACAGAGTGTTTTATTGACACCGAGTATGCCTCGTTTAAAAGGCGATTCGACGCTGTTACTGATAACTACCCTTCGTTAATATTTAAACTGCAACACACTACGGCAGAAGACGATCTGCATTTTCTACTTATCAGAGAAAATAGGGCCAATGGAAAATCCGAAGTATTCACTCGAGCCCAAGCCTACCAGGTACTTGACGCACTAGAGAGTCCATCAGTCAAAGAAAAATGGAATTCAGGTAGTGTGTATTACAACAGCAATATTTACTCGTTTATTCCATATCAAACCTGCTTTAAGGCTTTTTTCGGGCACCCTTAGAGCAAAAAAGTCAATCGAAAACCGTTGCTAATCATCGTTGTTGAAATCACTTTTGCCCCAAAACTCGTTTGAAGCGAAAAGTGATTTAATATGAGCGGGGATATTTGCGTCCGGCGAACTACGCCTTGCCTAGATCAACGCGCTCAGCGGCACCACTTTTTGCTTAGTGGGTGACGAATGCGGGTTAAGTTTTTAGCCCACGCATAAAATGTAGATAGGGTTAAGTCACTGGTTTTACAACATTCAGCTTTGGTTAATTCACTTTCAGTTTGCTGCTGAAAAATACGCTGCCAGTATTGTATTTTATCGTTTTTTGACATGATTGTTCGCCTAGATTTAGTTAGGAAATAATCATGCTAAATTTGAAAATTATTGGTATGTGGGATTAATTGATCGCTTACTTTTCATCTTTGAAAGTATTTCTAATCGCTTTTTGAATCTCTACATATTTCGTCTACGAACTCAAATTCCAGTGTTGTATGTTCAAGATAAAAAGGGCTAAGTCGTGTTGATATTTCATGCTTTATTGCCATATATTCTTGTTGATCAAAATAATGATTCACTACTAAATGAGCTGTAAGAACATGCCTTTCGCCGTCAAGGGACCACAAATGGAAATGATGAATATCTTCAATAAACTTCAATGTTGATAATTCAATTTTTATTTTTTCTTGAATGGCTTTCTCAGGTGTTGCTTGTAAAAACAGACGTATTGCAGTACGGAGGTTTTTTAAGACATTAAAAAGAACAAATAATGTAAATCCTATTGAAAGTATGGGATCAAGTATTGGGAGTTCGATATATATTAGGACGATAGCAACAATTAATACGGCTACCCAACCTAAGACATCTTCCAATAAATGCCAATTAAGTACACGTTCGTTTAATGTTTTCCCTTCACTTAATTTGAAAGCAGCATAACCGTTAACAATCACCCCCAATATCGCTAACCACAACATGCCTTGAGCATCAGGCATTTCTGGCGATATCAATCGAGGAAATGATATGGTTAATACCCAAATCGATCCCGCGATTAAGACAACACCGTTAATTAGCGCACCAAGTAAAGAAAAACGGTGGTAGCCGTAACTAAACGTTTCATCGCGACTTTTCTTGCTGAGTTTGTTTAATCCCCATGCGAGACCAATGGATAAACTATCTCCTAAATCGTGAACCGCATCTGCCATTATCGCGGTACTGTTGGTTAACCAGCCGCCAATAAATTCGATAATAGTAAAACAAACATTTAATATAAATGCCCAGCCAATACGACTTGAAGACATATCTTTAGGAATATGACTGTGTCCATGGCTAGCTGGGTGTTGATGTGAATTGTCGGACATTACTTTCTCCTATAAATTGATATCCCGCAGCGAATACCTACGGGATATCTAGTTAAAGCAAACAGTTATATTTATTTAACCAAGCAGCACTACCTTCTCATTTCTTCAATCCGACCTTTAGAAAACCAAGCATAAAGTACGGGAAGAACAAATAAAGTAAGGAACGTCGCAGTGACCAATCCACCCACAATGACTGTAGCTAATGGCCGTTGTATTTCAGAGCCAACACCAGTTGACATGATAATAGGTATCAAACCAAGGGCAGAAGTAATCGCTGTCATCAATACGGGACGAAGTCTTGATATAGCACCTTCGTAAACAGCTTGAGCAATACTTTCCGTACCTGTTTCAATGCGTAGATTAATCGCTTCAACCATAACCACACCATTGAGAACCGCAACACCAAATAAGGTAATAAAACCAATTGAACTTGGTACAGATAGGTATTGACCAGAAATATACAAGGCAACTATGCCACCAATCATAGCTAAAGGTAAATTAACGAGGATGAGCATGGCTTGACCCACACTGGCAAAAGCAAAATATAATAACAACGCAATAATGCCAATAGAAAGTGGCACAACAATAGCTAGTCGTTGCTGTGCTCTTTGTTGATTTTCAAATTGCCCACCGATATCAACAGAATAACCCGTAGGCAAATCAACCTTAGTTGCAATTGCTGCTCGAATATCTTTTACGACACTACCCATGTCTCGCCCTTGTACATTGGCTTGAATAACGACGCGTCGCTGAACATCATCTCGGCGAACCTGAGGAGGGCCTGATTCAATGGCAATATCTGCAACATCACCTAGTCGTACCCATGCACCTGTTGGGGCTTGTAGTCGTAAATCAGCAATAGTTTGTTGTTGATTTCTAAACGCTTTGTCTATCCTCAGATAAATATCATAACGTTCATTACCATTAATGACTTGCCCTACTTCGTGACCACCGATACCATTTCGCACTAACCTCATGACATCACCAATCGATAAACCATATCGAGATAATTGACGACGGTTTGGTCTAACGACTAACTGAGATTCTCCTGCTATTGGCTCCATCGCTACATCTCTTGCACCATCAACACCTTGAATAGCATTAACAATAGCTTGACCTTGCTGAGCCAGGACATCGAGATCAGCACCAAATAGTTTTATGGCTAACTGCGCTTTAACACCAGAAAGTAATTCATCTACTCTTGTTGCGATAGGTTGAGAAAAATTCAGTAGTAAACCGGGGAATTTCTCAAGTTTTACTTCCATTAAACCTTGTAGTTCATGGCGTGTTTTAGCGCTGGTCCACTCTACAACTGGTTTGAGACCAATATAGATTTCAATGTTACTCACTGGCTCAGGATCACCACCAATTTCTGCTCGGCCAATACGACTGGTAGCATAAGTAACTTCAGGAAATTCAAGTAATATTTTTTCCAGTTTAGGGGCAACTGAAAGCGCTGTCGCTAAACTGGTTGATGGAGCCATTGTTACACGTAAATTAATCGTGCCTTCTTCAAGCTCTGGTACAAATTCAGTACCTAAATTTGGCACTAAAAATAATGTACCAACAAGTAAGGCTCCAGCCCCTATAAGAACCACTTTCTTTGCATTCATTGCCTTTGTTAAACTACGACGGTAAAATTTTTCTAGCACACTAACGAAAGGGCTGGTTCGTGCTTTAAAACCTCGTTGAAACAAGTAACTAGCTAACGCGGGTACAACAATGAGAGACACGGCTAACGACGCAACCATAGCAATCATAATACTAATAGCCATCGGCTGAAATAGTTTGCCTTCAACCCCTTCTAAGCTAAATAATGGCGCAAAAACCACCATAATAATTGTTACTGCAAAAAATACTGGCTTAGCTACTTCTCTAGCGGCAATTTGTATACGTAAACTAACATCGACATCTTTTTCGACATCAAAAGGGTTCTCACTGTCATGCATTCCTTTATGACTATGTTCGTGACGACGGTCTGGCTGACTGAGATGTTTGAAAATATTTTCCATCATCACCACCGCACCATCGACCATCATACCAATAGCAACCGCTAAACCACCCAGAGACATTAAATTCGCAGACAAGCCATTGTAAGCCATGATCATTAATGCCATCCCAACAGAAAGTGGAATAGAAATAAGTACCAATAAAACAGCTCGAACATTCAGTAAGAAAAGTACTAACACGATAACAATAAAGATAAAAGCCATTATCAATGCTTCAGCGACCGTACTAACTGCTTTTTCAATCAAATCTGCTTGATCATAAATAGGTTCAAACGTGACACCTTTTGGCAGGGCTTGTTGAATAAGTGGTATTCTGTCTTTTATGCCATCAATGGCAACTTTGGTATTTGCGCCCATACGCTTTAAAACAATGCCGGATACAACTTCACCTAGAAATTTACTACCGTTAGTACCAACACGTTTACTCATGGTAACCGCGCCTTGTCTAATTTCGCTTCCAAACTCAACAGTTGCCACATCAGCAAGATAAACAACAGTACCTTCAATTGTTTTAACAGGGATTTGTTTTAGTTCTTCAATACCTTTTTCATCACTACTTAACCAACCAACACCTCGAATAATAAGTTGCTCTTGGCCTCTATCCATATACCAGCCTCCCGCATTGTCATTATTATCTTCTAATGCATTAGCGATATCTTGTTGAGTTAATTGGTAAGCAAGCAAACGAGAAGGATTAATATTTACTTGGTATTGTTTAACATTTCCGCCGAATGCTAAAACATCTGTAACGCCATCTACTGGCATTAAGAGTAATTTAACCACCCAATCGTTAAGGCTTCGAAGTGACATGCTGTCATACCCCGAGTCTTCATCAGCGAGCAATAAATATTGATATACTTGCCCCAAACCAGAAGTGTTTGGGCCAATTTCAGGTGTACCAACCCCTTCAGGGATCAATTCTTTTGCTGATTGCAATCGTTCAAAAACCAATTGACGAGCAAAATAAATATCGGTGCCTTCTTTGAAAACAACCGTAATACCAGACAAGCCTGTTTTAGAAATAGAGCGTACTTCTTCAACATCAGGTAATGCATACATTACGGCTTCTATTGGAAAGGTTATGAGTTGTTCTACTTCTTCCGAAGCCAAACCAGGCGCCTCAGTATTAATTGCCACTTGTACGTTGGTAACATCTGGAAATGCATCCAAATTCAAACGAGGAATAATAAAAAAGGCCGAAACCGTGAACGCAATCAAGGCAAGAATCACCAATAATCGGTTAGCGACAGACCAGTCAATCAAACGATTTAACATGTGTTAGTTCTCCAATTATCAGTTAATTAATGGTTATGAGCATCAAAACTGCCTTTGGCAATTTCCGCGGCAACATAAAAAGCGCCAGTTGTAACGACTTTAGTACCTGATGGCAAACCAAAAATTTCACGTGATTTTCCCAGTTGTCGTCCCAATTCAACTTCGACACCTTTAAATTCGCCATTTTCTTCAACAAACACCATCCAATCACCATCACTACCACGCATTAATGCTTCTTCAGGCACAGTCAGAACTTTTTTGTCCGTTTCAAAGGCAAAATAGACATCCGCAAATAAGCCTGGATGAAGCTTATGACCGACATTTTGAACCTGTAAGCGTATAATACGTGTGCGAGTTACTGGGTCTATGGTATGAGCTTTTTGAGTGATCGTAGCTATGTATGTATTGTTACCTACATTTACTTGCGCCTTTGAATTTTCAGGTAAGTCCAATTCCATTGATGGAGCTAAACGTGCTTCAACCCATAACGTATCTTCATCAGCCAACTCAAATAAAGTACCGCCCGATTCTATGCGTTGGCCTTGACGAAAATTATCAGATAATACCGCGCCAGAAGTCTCAGCGTTTAGAGTGTATTGCCCCAGTTTTTTAGTGTTGGTAGTCAAAGAGATAATAGCGTCAGTAGATAAGCCAAACGCATATAATCGTCCTAAGTCAGCCTCAAAATCGGTCTGAGCTTCTATAAAGCGTTTCTCACCTACCGCTTTTCGACCAAGTTTTTGAACCCTTTTCCATTCTGAATCAGCGAGCCTATAGCTGGCTTGAGCTTCAGCCATTGACTCACTAAATAGGGTGACTAACGGTTGATTGATTTCAACATGATCACCTAAAGCAACATGGCGTTTTAGTATCACTGAATCTACTCTTGGCGAGACTAAATAACTGGTATAATCATTAGCCTTTATCTCCCCTTGAGCATAAATACTGTAAGCCATCGTCTGAGGCTCTAGTACGGTTATGTTAATTTCAGCTAAAGTTAATTGCCCCTTTGAAAGTTTAACTCCCGCACCTTCTTCCTCCTCATTTTTAGCTTCATGTCCATGTCCATCATCTTTTTCTTCAACATGCTTTTCGTTTTTTTCAGATGATTGAACATTTGCAAATGTCGCAGTAGTTATGGTTGTTATTCCACAAAAAAGTACGGCCAGCGTTATTAATTTAATTTGCTTATTCATATGTTTTTTCCAAAATTGGTTCATTGACTATTAATTATTCAAATTACATTTAATGATCAAGGCTGAGATAATTGTTGGAGCACAGTCTTAATTTGCCCCACTTGTAATAGCCAATCTATTTGGCTTAATTGAAATTGACTTTGTAAGTCTATGCCCGCTTTAAGACCTTCAGCACGCTGTTGTAAAGCGAGTAAATACTCGGTAGTGCTCACATCACCGCTTTGCCATTGCTTTTGCAGCAAGTCGCCACTACGTTTACCTCTTCCATCCATCAATTGTTGCCAACGTTGATAGTTTTTTTGATAAGTGAGCAAGGTGTCGATACTTGATTGAATAGAAAACCGTTGTTTGCGCATAATGGAGAGAAAATTTGCTTCGGCAGCTAATGCTTGTTGATTCGCAGCTCTTGCTTGTGCTGAAAAATTGTTGCGAATGTTCAGAGGCATTGAAAGCGTTACTCCAAGCACATTGTCTCCTGCATTTTTACCTGCATTTATACCGATAGTAGGGTCCGCTTTAGCCTCCAACATTGACAGTTGAGCATTACTTTTAGCTATTTGCCACTGCGCTTTTGCCTCTAGAACTAAAGGATGTTGTTGAAGCCATTGAGGTGATAATTGATAATTGCTGATAGTCAAACCTTGCGCAGGTAAAACCTCTTTATCCGGCGTCCAATCCTGCAGTAGCTCCTTGACTTGAGCTTCAGCTTGTTTTAATTGAACTTGTGCTTTTGCGGTAACATTCAACATTTGAGATAAACTTAAAAAAGTAAGTTCAGCATCTACTTGTCCAAGATCACCTGCTTTTTGACGATCCTTAACTAAATCAAGTATGGTTTCCAACTGCTTTTCTTGTTCTTGAGCTATAAAAGCTTGCTTTTTAGCTGCTTGCCAAGTAATTAACGCTTGTAAAGCTTGCGCTGTCTTTTCTTGAACAAGAAAATCAAAGTGTTTGCTTGCTTGAGTTAAGCTAAAGTTAGCTTGTTGCTCTTTTGTTTCTCGTTTATCCCACCAATCAATCGTTTGATTAATGCCAATGGAATAATTATTAGCGTCACCTTCTCGCTCATAACCAGTCTCTAGTTCAGGATTATAAAGCGGTTGCTTGTTCCCTTCCGCATTTGAAAAAACAGCATTCATTTCTTCTTTGGCAGCAATAATATTTGGATGTTTGTTTATTTGCATTGACAGCCAAGACGTCGATGTTGGTTGTGCATTTGCTCTTTGTATATTGATTAACATAGCTAAAAACATACCGACGCATAGCATGGCGCAAATACTTTTTTTAAAAAATATTTTCATAAATTAAACTCATATTTATTTTGGTAGTGTTAACTGACGACAGTAAAATCGTAAGTAGACAAGAATATAAAGATGCTCAGCTAAAATGAGCTATTCAAATAGAGTTAACTTATAGGAGGGATTATTGGGTTATCAGAGTATGCATTAGCATATTGATATGAATATAGGTATTGATGAGTTACTAGTATATTGTGATCAATACTAGGTTTAGTTTGAGTCAAACATTGAGAATGAAACCCATGACAATGTCCACAGTGATGACAGTCCTCAACACTATGTTCACCTTCTATTGGTAATTCGTTATCAACTATTTGGCTATCATATTCGTGAGAATGTTCGGTTTGGATATGTTGTACATCTAATGTATGCGTTTCTTGTGAATTTGCAATAGCTACAAACGATTGTATTACAATCGCAATCGCTAATATTAAATTTAGAAACTTATTTTTCAAAGAAATAACCATCAGATGCACAAAGTTAAAGTAGAACATTTCTTATTGATTTCGTCAATTAAACTAAACTGTATTTTTAAAGACTGTTGTCGCTTAAGTCGTTAAACAGCTTCTTTGTATTGATCTGGATTTCTGCCAGTTTCGCTCGAAATCACAGTAGGTTTCACTAATTTATTCATGCTCGTTTCTTTTTCTAATAACTCTTGGTCGAATGATCGGATCAAGGAACGAGCATTTAGTTCCTTTGGGGAGCTAATTTCTTATCCGAAGCTCAGGTAATTTACTAAAGTTTGTCAAAGCTACTCCCTTGTACGGTTTCTCATTTCAGTTGATTATTTCCATAATCAACCAAGCAGGAATACCCCGATAGCAAGTCGGTTTGGGTACCACTAAAAAAAACATCTGCTCATCACAGACTTAAAATGTACTTCACCCCTTCGCAACGTTTAACTGCTTTTGACCGTTAACGTTCCATAAAACGCATTGTTGATGGTCAGCTTGTTTTTGTCCTCCACACCATTACAGGCTTTCACAGGCCAAGCTTAACTCACTACTACTACGGGGTCATCTGCCACCACACACTAAAATTGATCTTGGCTTTCGCCTTGACTCAATGTCTCCGGTCTATATCCGGATTCAGTGCCAGGCTTCCCCAGTTACTGCACTGACTCCCTGTTAACAATGCCACCCTCAAACACAGCTTAGGTCTGGCTGAGTATAGGACTTTGCGTTATTTTGCACGCTTACCCACCTCAACTGCCGAAGCAGGTTCACTTGCGTTGTGTACTGTTAACTTCCTATGGCTTCCTTCAGACCCTGTCGTTGACCAACAACGCCTTTGCGATTATCTTCCCCTCAGTAGGGTTGATCTGGGCATCTTTCAGCCTAGCGGGTTTGCCAGCTTCGCTGGGCAAAAAAAGCGACCACTCAATGAGTCGGTCGCTTTTTATTAGTTTCTAACTTTTCAGTTAGTAGCGATCTTTATGACTAGTTTCGAACATTATTTAACTTCCATAATAAATGAACACTGGGACACCATTACCCAAGCGATTCACATGATTATGCGACCATTTCAAGTTAACTAACTCAAGCTCTCATAATGTGTAGTAGTAAACAATTAGGATGATGGTGTTATCAATTGCCATTATGACCAACAGGCTTCTAAGTAGATAGTGCCGCCTTTAGACGCCTTGTTCTTATCCTGACTTAGTAAGAACAATGGTTGCGACTACTTCAATTAGAAGTAGTCGTTTGGCAATCACTATTACATTACTTACCGCTTATTTAAAGCCATTACTCTCTGATATAGCAACAACCTCGCCATCGTCTTCAATTTTAAAAAATATTGTCTTTTTTGTTTGTGAATTAGTCGCACTCACTACATAGCTTCCCCCATGGGTGCTTACAATGTTCACATCGGCAGTGCTTATGCTTTCCCACGATGAAGGCAATTTGCCCACTTCATATCCTAAGTCTTTAAATGTCAATTTCTGTATTGTTGTTATTGTAATACCCTTGACCTTTTCATCGTTCATATGACTATGTCTTGAATGATCCATACTTTTCATTCTATCTACATGTGCAAATGAATCACTACTGACAAGAGCGCTACAGATCACTAAAATTAAAATTAAATATCTCATTTACTTGTCCTTATGATTTTAAACCAATCACTTTATATTGACCTTTAACCAGTAATTTAATGGTTACAGGGGTGGTAGACTTATTTTTCCAATACCAGCCATGAGATCCTGCAAAGGGGGCGGTAAAACTCCCTTTCATCTCATCAGACGTGGCAATAACATAACTCTCGTAATATCCAGTTGTATCTCCTTCTGGTTCGCCGTGTAGATCGAAGAACAATGCGTCTCCATCAGTTAGCCATTCATAGGTCATTTTCTCGTATTGCTGCATTTCAAACTTATATTCGACGCCTCTGCCTGCAGGCACTACAACTTCGATGCTTTGAAACTCAGTTGTACCTTCTACTTTTGCGCTTTCTGGTGTTGCCGGTTCAGCCGTTTGAGCCAATGCGGTGACACCTATTTTTTGACCAATACCTGTAGGATCGATATTGTATTCTGCAGGCAAAATAAGGGTGACTAACACAACAGCCGCTAAAACCGTTGCTGCTAAAGAAGCTTTAATTAGCGTGTTACTACTTACTGTATGTTGCATATATTTCTCTTTGTTATTAATTAATAAAGTAACCAGTCAATTGATAACCCATCAACATGACGCCAGCACTCATAAGTAGAGTATTTGTTAGTGTTGAAAACTGCTGAAATGATGGCCATTTACGCCAGACATTGATCACAATTAATATCACCACTAAAGCCGCAAACTGACCGAGTTCTACACCAATGTTAAATGCGACTAAATTGGTAAAGAGGCCTTCATTAGGTAAGTTAAACTCTTGTAATTTGGTCGCTAGCCCTAGGCCATGAAAAAGCCCAAAAATGAGAACAGCCCACTGCGTATTGGGTTGCCAATTGAAGCAACGTTTAAACCCACCTAAATTATCAAAACCCTTATACACCACAGACAAACCTATAATGGCATCAATAAGGTAAGCATTGACTTGGATATCGCTTAACACACCTAACAGCAACGTAGTGCTATGACCGATGGTGAACATCGTGACATATATGAAAACATCACGGCTTCTATATAAAAAGAAAATAACGCCAACCAAAAATAGTAAATGATCGTATCCGGTAATCATGTGTTTTGCGCCAATGTAAAGAAATGGCACAAACTGTACGCCGCTATTTTGCTCTAAAAAAGCTCTAGTATTGTCATCAACACCATGAGCGAGTACCTCAATGCTAATAAAGGAGCAACATAAGAGGAGTGCGAACAAGCAATAGCTTGATAATTTACTTGGCATTAAATGACTCCAAAGTTTCTGTTTTAATCAAAATCGTATCCTTATCTTTATGTAAAATTCGGTAAAGTGCGGGAATAACAAATAAAGTTAGTAGCGTTGAGGAAATAATCCCACCGATAACTACCATAGCTAAAGGCCGTTGTACTTCAGAACCCATACCACTATTAAACGCCATCGGAAGAAAGCCCAACGATGCAACAAACGCAGTGGTCATTACAGGTCGAAGTCGAGTTAATGCACCGTCAAAAATAGCCTGGTGTAAATTCATGCCCTCTTTTCGTAATTCTCGGATAAACGAGACCATGACTAATCCATTCAAAATGGCAATACCTGACAACGCAATAAAGCCAACTGCTGCTGATATTGAGAATGGAATACCACTTAACATTAATGCAGCAACCCCGCCCGTCAATGCTAAAGGCACGCCTGTAAAAATGATTAATGCATCTTTGATTGAATTCAGCGCTAACACTAACAAACCAATAATCATGAGCAACGTGACTGGTACTACAATACTTAAACGCTGTGAAGCGGACTGGAGCTTCTGATAAGTGCCGCCGTATTCAATCCAGTAACCAGCAGGAATATCAACATTGGCAGCAACGGCTTGTTGAATATCACTCACAAAACCACCTAAATCACGGCCTCTCACATTTGTTGTCACAACGACTCTACGCTTGCCATTTTCTCGATTAATTTGGTTTGCACCATTAATCAATTCCAATGAAGCAAGTTCTTGTAATGGCACAGAACGACCATTGCCCAGATGAATTGGCAAATATGACAGTGCGTCGACATCATTACGCAGTACTTCATCTAATCGAACGACAATATCCGAACGCCTATCACCTTGATAAAACTTGCCAGCAACGGTTCCACCTAGCGCAGTCGCTAATTGGGATTGCAATTGCGCTTTACTGATCCCGTATTGCATAATTTTGTCAGCGTTAGGGATTATGGATAAAAGCGGTAACCCCGTAGTTTGTTCAACTTGCACATCGGCTATACCTTCAACCTGGCTAATGGCTGACTCAATTTCATTACCTAATGCGGCAAGGGTTTCAAAATCATCGCCGAACACTTTAATTGCTAATTCGGCTCTCACACCCGCCAGTAATTCATTAAACCGCATTTGAATAGGTTGCAAAAATTCATAACGATTGCCAGGTATTGGCTCTACCAACGCAGCTAAATCCTCTACAACCTGCTCTTTTGATTTATTAGGATTAGGCCATTGATCACGTGGTTTTAGAATAATAAAGTTGTCTGCAACACTTGGCGGTACAGCATCAGTTGCCACATCGGCCGTGCCTATTTTGGCAAATACTCTTTCAACCTCCGGCATTTGCTGAATTTTTTCTTCTAACACTTCTTGCAATGCAATTGCCTGACTTAATGATGTTCCAGGAATGCGCAGTGCATGCATGGCAATATCACCTTCATCAAGGTTTGGTACAAACTCACTGCCTAGCCGGGTAGCTTGGTGGCCAAAAATGACCACTAACAACACCGCCATACACACCACAATCCAACGACCTTTAAGCACCATATTTAACGCTGGACGATACAAATAAGCCGCTCCACGAATAATTGGACTGTGCTTTTCTTTGATTGGTTTTTTAAATAACAATGCAATCATTGCAGGCACAAAGGTTACCGACAGTAACATGGCACTTAATAGGGCGATAACAACGGTAATGGCCATCGGGTGGAACATTTTCCCCTCTACACCTTCAAGGGCGAAAATGGGTAAATACACGGCAGTAATAATGAACACACCGAATAACGCTGGGCGGATCACTTCACGGGTTGCATCAAACACTAGTTCTAAGCGTGCTTTCAAAGGTAAAGAATGTTGCCCAGCTTGACTCAGACGGCGCAGGCAGTTTTCAACAATGATAATTGCACCGTCCACTAACAAGCCAAAATCAAGCGCACCTAAACTCATTAGATTGGCACTAACACCAACTTGAACCATGCCTGTCACAGTCATTAACATCGCAAACGGGATCACCAATGCGGTTAAAAATGCGGCCCTGAAATTACCAAGTAAAATAAACAACACAACTACAACTAAAATAGCCCCTTCGGTCAGGTTTGTTTGTACTGTACTAAGTGTTTGATCAACTAACTTAGTACGATCGTATACCGCGGTAGCCACAATCCCTTGAGGTAAGCTTGCATTAATTTGTTTTAGCTTCTCACCTACTGCGTGAGCCACTGTGCGACTATTCTGGCCGATAAGCATAAATACCGTGCTCATCACCACTTCACGGCCATTTTGGGTGGCAGCACCATTGCGCAGCCCTTTTCCATCACCAATATCTGCCACATCTTTTATGCGAACAGGTGAACCATCAATACTTTTTAGCGGAATGTTACCAATGGCTTGTAAGTCTTCGGCTTGCCCAGGAATACGCATAAGCCATTGCGCGCCATTTTGCTCAATAAATCCTGCGCCTTGGTTTTGATTATTTTGTGCAATTGCGTCAACCACATCAGCTTGAGTAACACCAAACGCGAGCAGTTTTTGGGGTTTGAATGCAACCAAAATTTCACGTTCAAACCCACCAATAGGATTCACCTCAACAACGCCAGGCACACGCATTAGTTGCGGACGAATAGTCCAATCGTGAACAGTACGTAGGTCGGTGGGTGTAATCTCGGAGCCATCGGCATGTGTTGCATTGGGTAACGCATCCACTGTGAACATGAAAATTTCACCCAGCCCAGTGGCAATCGGTCCGAGTTCAGGCTCAAGTCCTGACGGTAATTCTGAACGCGCGGCAGATAAGCGTTCACTCACCAATTGCCGAGCAAAATATACATCGGTATTGTCATCAAAAATGGCAACAACTTGCGATAAACCATAACGTGACACAGAACGGGTATATGTAAGCCCAGGCAATCCCGCAAGCGCATTTTCTAATGGAAAGGTGACCCGTTGTTCAATTTCTAATGGTGTATACCCTAGTGCTTTGGTGTTAATCATGACTTGTACATTGGTGATATCAGGGACAGCATCAATAGGCAGCTTGGTAAAATTCCAGGCGCCCACAAAAGCCGTAATCATCACTAGTACTAAAACGAGTACATTGCGCTTTATGGAAAAGCGTAAAATAGATTCCAACATTTACTACTCCTAGTGATCGTGCGAAGCGCCAGACTTTTCAATGTCAGCTTTAATGATGTAACTGTTTTCAGTCACATAGGTTGCCCCTAATGCAATTCCACCAAGAACTTCGACCCACTCACCATCATCTTGACCAAGCTCAAGCATTCTCACCTCGTATTGTTCACCTACTTTTGCATAAACTACGGTAAAGTCCCTGAACCCTTGCAAACCGACTTTTTTTACTGCGACAGGCACATCAATCGTCGCCACCTCAATATCAGCGTTAACAAACCCACCGTCGGCCAGAGCATTATTCACATTCGGCACCTTCACCCATACTAATTTAGCCTGGTCATCGCGGACTTTTTGCTCAATAAACTCAACCTTCCCTGTAAGCGGAGTGTCATAACCTTCAATCTTTACGGTTACCGGAGTGCCAACAACGACATTTTTATAATCGGCGGGATATACTGCTAGCTTGGCCACATATTGCGACGTATTGGTTAGGGTCAATAAGGTTTTTGACGCTGTTTGTTCACCACTATTGGCATACTGTTCAGTCACAATGCCGTCGGCAGGAGATGTGATTTGATAAGGCTTAAGGCTTTCGTTACTTTCAACTGTCATCAGTGTCTGCCCTTGCTTTACAAGGTCGCCTTGTTTAACAAACAACTTGGTGATTACCCCGTCAAATCTGGCTGATATATTATGTGTCGCACTCGCTGGAAGCGATAAACGCCCATAAGCAGGAATGGTTTGATGAAGTGTTCTAGCCGCGACAACATCGGTACTAATTCCCATAGCTTCAGCCACTGCTGGCTCAATACGAGTTCGGCCTTCAAGGTTATCGTATTGCCAGCGATAATTTTTGCCCTGATATTTAGCGCTAATGGTGACCACAAATGAATGAGGTTCGTAAATTTCTAAATCTCCACGTAAAAAGTCACCTTCGACACGAAAGTTAATATCGTCTACAACATCACCAAGACGGGTAAGTTGAACATTCAAAGCCACTTTATCCGGTGAAACAGGCTTGCCTGCATCGGTTACCCACACCCTAAACTCCGGCGGTACACCCGTTTCAAAAATAGCTAGCTCCAAAGCCATATTGTCGTCTCGCAACATGCGGCCTCTGTGGGGGCCTTTTTCTGGCTCAGCTTCTTCCGCTTCAGGGGCAGATGATGCAGACACTGAAAATGAAGGGCTCACACTTAAGCAAAGAAATATTGCAAAAGTCAGTGATGTAAAAATATTATTATTTTTCATAAACGTCTCACAATGATATAGATGCGCCCGTTAGGCGTTGAATTTCAAAATGTTGTAAATGCAAACTCTCGTATGTATTTAACAACTCCGATTGGGCATTAAGTAAATCACGGCGTATATCACTCCATTGACTGTAGCTGAGTTGTCCAAGTTCAAAGGCTCGAACAGCCTCTTTTAATGTCACTTCTAATGTTGGGATTATCGTTTTTTCAAAAGCATCGATAACATGCCGTGCATGGGCTATTTCTTGTAGTTGTACATATAACTGTGAGTCGAGCTTTTGCATTAACGCTACTTGTTCGACAGCAAGCACGTCTTGCTTGGCTTGTAAGGTCGAAATAGTCCCTGCATTACGGTCGCTTGCGCCAAAAGGAACCGATACACCAGCAACAAGGCCAAAGTCATCTGTTGCTTCATAACGGCGAAAACCAGCAGAAAATTGCCATTGAGATTTAGCCTCTATCCGCGCCAGCTCCAATTGTGATTGTGCTATGCGGGTAGCGGTTGCAAATTGAGTGATATACGGGCTTTTTTTCAGTTTATCGAGTTCCTTATCTAAACTTGATAACACAGGCAGAGCGAATAAATTACCATTGACTCTAAATTGGGTGCCTGGCTTTCCCCACAACGACGACAATTGATACTGGCTAGCTTTTAAATCGTGCTCTGTATCTTCAACAGCTAGCTGCATCCGCACGATTTCAACTTCTGCCATACGCATTTCAATCGTTGAGCTTCTGCCGGCACTGACCCGTTCAGATATGGCTTTAAGCACTTCGTTCGCTTGAAGCGTTGCCATTTGATTCAACTTCAGACGCTCTTGCTTTACTAAGATTTGAGTAAATTGTTTTGCTGTACTCGCCGCTAAATCCATTGTGACAATGTGCTTATCAATATCTACCTGCTCCATCTCTGTTTGTGCATTGCCAACACGGCTATTAATTTGCTCTTGTTGCAACAACCAGGAATACGTCAGTGTGGTTTGCATATTACTCAGCCCACTATGTTCACCGACGCCTAAACCATCTTCAAAAGTAAGCCCAATTTGTGCTGGCTCACCAATACCTGCTTGTTGTATTGCTCCTTTTTGCATATTTGTCTTATGCAAAAATACCGCTAACTCAGGGTGGTGACTTAACGTCATGCGAATAGCGTCTTCTAAATAAAGTGGCACTTTTATTTCTGTGTTGTCTTTTGCTGTCACAGAAAATGCTAAGGCCGAGATAAAAAAACCACACAAAAACCGATTGGCAATCGGTTTTTTATCTATGGTTGTTTCAACAATATTATTCATTCATAACCCTTATTTAATGGTTGAAATAGGTTTCGATTAGATGATGGAGGCTATCAACAGTTGATAATGTGAATAATGTAGTCACGAGGAAGCATAACCCTGTAAATGCCAGTTTAGCTCCAGATACTTGCTCTCTTGGAGAAAGAAGGTTTTCTACCCGTAGGGTAATTTGGTCTTTACTAAAATGACTGACTTGAACTCCTTCACAGCTAACAGGTAACAGACGTTGTTTCTTAGCGACTGTAACTAAAGTTTGTGCCACATCAAGGTTGTCATGGTAGAGCGTGACGGCATCGTCTGCTTGTTGTTCTGTTAATAAAGTAAAATCTTGTTGTAAAGAGCGGCGGATAGGCTTCGGATAAAGTAGGCAGAAAAAAGCGTAAATACTTTTGAATAAGGGATCTCTTGCTCTAACATGTGCTAACTCGTGTTGGATAATAATATCAACAGCAGATTGTTCAAGCTGTTGTAGTAATCCTGATGTAAGGTAAACCTTTGGCTTGAATAAACCGATGGTAAAAGCCGCAGGCATGCTTAATGAGATTGAAAAAACAGTATCTTCATTTTGACCCGCAATAGGCTGAACATCTGAAAGTTTAAAAAGATTGTGTATTGCGATGGAATGACGGCGAACTTGAATAAAGGAAATGTTAATCAACACCGCCAATACGACTGCTGCAATGACCAAAGTTAATCCATGCCAGCTTGTTACTATAAATAGATCGATATGATGCCAATGTGCAACCTTTTCCATCCAAAGAATTAAGTATCCATTCCCTTGACGAGGGAACAATATTCCTACGCAAAATAGCGCAATCCACCAAGGAGAAGTAACCATCAACCACAAAATTCGTTTTCGAGCGATAAAATCAAATGCATCTAAGCTGCTTCTAATCAACGGGACAATAGCAGATATTAATAGTGTAACGATAACAAAAGCCGTTATTGCAACACTAATCAAATTTAATAAAATCGCCACGTTACCTTCGAGCATCTTATGCTTGCCTACTACGTAATTTTCGTTGTTCTTCTATAAGCTTTTCCAATTCATCAAATTGAGCGTCGTCAAGATTAGCTGAAGATGAAGCAAATGCAGCAATCAGGCTATGTTCACCATCTTCAATAAAGTCGGCTGTAACATCTGTTATTAATGTTGCGATAAGTGATTCTCTATCAACTTTGGCGGTATAGAAATGTGCATGCCCTTGCTTAGTTCTACTTAACAAATCCTTTTTGAACAGTCGATCTAACGTAGTTTGGATCGTATTTAATGAATTTCCACGAGTAATCCCAACTACTGCATGTACACGCTTTGCATCTGCTTCTTTCTCAGACCATAGGAATTGAAGCACTAACTTTTCTAAGTCACCTAATTGCATCAAATTATTCTCTTAACTATTTATCAATAGTATGACAAACTAAAAACCTATCGGCAATCGGTTTTTTGATTTTTATGAAAACAGAGAAATTATGACCTGGATAATTACAAAATATCTCATTACAGCTGCAATCATTGTTGCGGCTTCAGAAATAGCAAAACGCAGCGATAAATTTGGCGCACTAGTAGTTGCTCTCCCGATTGTAACTATCATGGCAATGATTTGGATGTATGTCGAAAATGAATCAAATGAAAAAATAGCTAATCATGCTTGGTATACATTTTGGTACGTCATTCCTACGTTACCGATGTTTCTATTGTTTCCAATGCTTTTAAACAAGTATAGTTTCTGGAGTTCTTTGTTAATTGGCGTAATGATATCAATCATTTTTTTTGTTGGGTTGACGTGGTTTTTAAAAAACTTTGATATCGATCTAATCCCATAAAAATTAATAGTTACATGATTAAATCATTAACTCATAGGCTCGTAATCTATATATCTAATGCTTACTATTAGCTAAATTTATGAACTTACGGGTGGCTCTTAACTCACAATGGGGCACGAACGTGTCAGCTTCATTCCTCTAGCACGTATATGGACAGAAATGAGCTAGTGCTAAAGCTCTGGGAATGACTTTTGGCATTAGGGAAAGTATTGGGTAACGAGCCTGTAGAATTACTCGTTTTAAAATTTATTTTGATTAATACACCAACAATATCTGAGTTCCTATTTTGATTCAATCGTTGAGTGGTTTCTAGATTATTACTTAACATACAGATATGTTGGGGTTTTTAGGGGGATTTTGAGGCGGGTTTGGAGCGCTTTTGACGCAAAAAAGGCTTACCCTTCTTAGTGCATCACGTGTTGCAGCTTTTCTATGTTGTGAACAAGGCAATACCATTGCCACTGGGCATTAACTTTGGCTTGGCCGCGTAAGGTCAATTTATTCATGCCTTTGTTAACAGTAATATTGCCGAACACAGGTTCGATACAGCCCAGTCGTTTGCTATACTGCCGTCGCCCCATTGGGCTGTCTATTTTCACTTTCATCTTGTCGGTGTAACTCAGTTTTTCCGTGAGTCACCATTTTTAAACTGCACCTGCCAACCCGTTTTCATCGGCGGTTTTCGCATACATTGCTGTTGCAGCTGACAGATTTTGCAATCTTTTAAATAACCGCAGAATCGGGTGTATTCTTGATGATGGCTTTTAACATTGATACCGCTTCGCCACATCTCATTGCCTGCAGGACATCGGCAGGTTTGCGTTGCTTCGTCATAATGAAAGTCATCGGAGGTAAACAATCGTGGCTTGCCGTTACGTCGTTTTAATCTGCGCTTTTCTTGCTCGGTTTCGTAAGTTTCACTGTCTTTAAACAACGGGTTTCGTTTTCTAAATTGATTATCTGCGATGTAGGTATCAAAGTCACTTTGCGCCATAAATGCCAAATTAGCTTCGCTGTTGAATCCACTGTCTGCGGTGAATTTTATGGTGTGTTCGCTTGAGTGTTTATCGAGTTGTTGTTTTAATTGCGTGACTGCGGGCTGAAGCGTTTGTTGCTCACCAACACTGCCCCACGTTTGTGCTTGTAAGATAATTTGATGTTTATGATCGTTTATCGCAATACCATTGTAGCCTTGAATGGTGCCTATGGATGTTGTCATCTTTGCGCTGTCAGGGTCGGTGATATTACTTTTAACAGGCTTGCCTTGGCTGCCTATTTTTTCTTGGTGTGTCGCGAGGAATGCCGTGATTTTATCCGCACTTTTATCTAACTTTGTTTTTTGGTTTAAGTCTTGTGTGACGAGCTCTTCACCCAACCCATCTTGGGCTTGATGACGCTCAATAATGCGCTTGCTTGCCCGCGCTAATTTCGCTTTTTTACGACTGAGCTCATCGAACGTACCGCTCCACTCTTTACTTGCATTTGACTTTAACTTACAACCATCGATGGCAAACATGTTGCGGCCAATGAGCCCTTCTTCATCACAAATCATCAGCACTTGGGTAAACAAGGGCTCTATTTGTTCATGCATTTTAGCCACGAAACCCGCTATCGATGTGTAATGTGGCTGTACATCACCCGACACGCTCATGAACAAAATATTGTTTTCACACGCCTTAGCAATGCGTCGACTGCTAATTAAACCATGCACATACCCGAGTAAAATAATTTTGAGCATCACAGCCGGTGAATACGCCGCAGCGCCCGTTTTATCATTATTATGTCAAGCATCAAACCCCGATAAATCGAGTTTATTTTCGATAATATAACAAAGCGCATACTCAAACGTACCAGGCAGAATTTGTTCTGAAAAATTGATGGGAATGAATTTACTGTAGGTGAATAATATCTATTAGATCACAGACATCGACTCGCTAAAAGCTCAAAAAACAGCCAATTAACTTTATTTGTAAATAGACGTTAAAAACGTCTATTGGGGAGAAATTCTACAGCCTCAACGCCGCATTAAGGTGTGAGCAACGTTACCACGAAACTTAACCATGCCACCGTAAACAAAAAACCAACGGTGGAATGAAAAATGCCATGCGTTGGGAATCACTCTTAAATGCTTGTATGGATAATACTAGAAACGGTAGAAGTCTAAGTTCAGTTTACCTGCATGATACTTCTTATGGCAGTCATCACATAAGGTAACAAAATTAATAATATTGTCGCTACCCTCTTCTGAGAAAGGAATTAAATGATGCCCTCTTGCTTTCTTACGATCGTGATCCCAGCAAACAATACAAATATGTTCTTGAATTTCTTTAATCTTTTTTTGCTGCTTGGTATGCGAGTAAGGTCGTTTGGTCATTACTTTTTGCCTTGCTGTTCGATAAGAACTCGAATCTTACTTGGTAACTCTTTACTTCCACCTTCGACCAATGTTGCTTTAGCCTCGTTACTTGTAACTCTTTTTTTTAGCTTAACAAGTTCAGTATGCATCTCATCTTGCTCTGCCTGAGTCATATTATCCACTCTAAGGATAATAGCGCGATCTCGAGGCTCAGCTACGGAGCCGTTACTACTTGCCGTACATGAACGCTTATTATGTCCACTTTGCCCACAAATACTGCACTTCATTCTGCGCTCCTAAAACGTAGAAACCTTTACATCACTGTCAGCACTAGATACTTCGACTTCACCAACGCCCTCACTAATTATCCAAGTAGATGCAATTTCAGGGATGTTATCTTCATTTTTATCTAAAAGAACTATCTCCACTTTTCCACTTTTCTTTTTAACCGCTACGGCAATGCTTGCCCCAAAAGGCATTACATTTAAAACTGAGTCACCTTTAGATAAGATTTTTATTTCTATATTATTCATTACATTCTCCGAATAGGACACAATCAATATGCAATTGTAACATAAGCACATTTGTAAATTTCAGTATTAAGTGCTGCCTGATTAGCCTAACATTTGTATACACGCCTTGCGCGTTTATCAGGTTAGACTAGTCAGCGTGTGTATCAATAAGTAATGGCTAACTTAAATGTTATCTCTGAACAGAGTATTTTGTCTTTCAGTTGGTGAGAAAAAGTATTGCGAAGCGGTTGATACTAAATTCGAGGAAAGGTTGCCGTTAACAAACATTGGGGCAAAAACAAGTTTGAGTTACAAACGTAATTTAACCTCTACAGTAGTCTTATAAAGTAGCAGCCGATATTTCTTAGCCACTACTGCTAGTGATGTAAAATAGTTATAAAATATCCGTCGGTTTGTGATTTAATTTACTTAGTTCTAAAATACACTCCAGTGGAGGTCGTTTGTAAAAGTGGACATTGAGACAATTATCAACAGACAAGTTTTTGATCACTTTTAATCATCTAGAGGTAATTTATCATGTAAAATTGTAAATCCAAGCAGATTAATACGGCCTGAATTTACAATTAAAATAACATTGACAGGGAATCAACCTTTATCAAAAATAAAATTTTTAATAAGTTATAACCGCTAAAAGCTATAAGAGAATTTTGTCCTTAAATCAGTAGCATCTTTTTGATTATTTTCATAATCCAATATTGAAAAATCAACTGATATACCGCAATTAGCTAGTTTACCATCAAATTGATATGCAAGATTAACCGTCCATTCATTTAAATCTTTTCCAACTATGGGATTGTCAAAAGATGTATAAAATAATTTACCTTTAATATTAGAGATAGTAGAACCTAACCCCAGTTGATACGAATTTGTGCCCGCTTCAAATGCAGCAACACCCGCAGTTTTAGTAGTTGCAGTAAACTGATAATAAGCTCCTTGACCTATGCCTCTAAAAACTCTATTTTCTCCTTCATTCCCTCCAGCTAATGTATAACCAGCGAAAAAATCTACTCCCCCTTGGCTGAAACCTACTTTAAAGCCCAAAAGATCATTATCAACTAGTTCATTTTTATCCCACTTCGTTTTGTAGTACTGCACCGCAACATAACTATTAAAGTTAGTTGGCAATGTATATTCTACATCAGCATAGAGTGCTTGGACTTCATTTACTACATTTGCGTACTGTGAGTTAATTTTAACTTTTTTAGCTATCCGTTTATTAACTTGTGCGAAAAAGACGCCATCATTGCCTATTTTATAAAAGTCGCCAGGGGAACCAGAACCATTATAATCAAAATCAACAAATTCATTATCAACATAAAATGATTTATCTGTTCGAGTCTGATATTTAGTCACATAACCAATCGAAATATCAGTATCCTCAAAATGACTTGAAGATACCTGATACATTTCAAAAGACTCTTTTATCAATCTTGAACCTGAGTTAGCGATCAAGGGTGATGAAAAGTGTTGTCTACCTCCAGAAAACACCGTACCACCAAACTGATATTTCAAAAAAGCTTCTGATAATACAAGTCCTTGTGCGTTTATACTGCCCGCAGTTCTATCATCATCATCATTGATGTTACTAACGTATGATCCCTGTACTTCTCCTCCCAATTTAAACCCATTAAACTCTGATGTATTAAAAGTAACATTACCACCATTCACCCAAATCGAGCTATTCTCTGCATTTGAATCGTCAAAATCTTGTTCGAAATAGTACGATTTCGCTGTACCTCCAACATTACCATTGTGTATCCATTCAGAAAAACTTTCAATATCACCATTAGAGAATGCATTATTACTCATTGCTAATATCACCAAAAAAAATTTATTATATTTAAACATATAAACCTTATTAACGTTAAGTTACAAACAAGAAACTATATTGAGAAAAATAAAAACCGAAGATAAACAAATAAATTACAAACCCAATCAATAATACAAATAAAAACATTTTTAACAGTGATCCATTTCACAACAAAAAATATTAAACTCACAAAAATAACAAATTAAAATAAGACATAGGTTTAAAACCAAAGTTAAAAACTTAGGTGAAGG
>NZ_JACJEB010000028.1:0-15816 GCF_014163845.1 Shewanella sp. SR43-4
GGAGCGTTATCGATTTGAGCGAAGTTTTTAACTTCACCACCATAAGTTTTAGACAAAACGGCAGAGATTGCTGCTGTTAAAGTTGTTTTACCATGGTCAACGTGACCGATGGTGCCCACGTTTACGTGAGGCTTAATACGTTCAAATTTAGCTTTTGCCACGATATATTCCTTTCTTTTCAGAAGTGCTCGATTAATTCGAGCAATATAACATTGATGCCGTAACCAATATTAGTTACGAGATTCTATAATCGCTTTTGCAATGTTTTGCGGTGCATCTGCGTACTTCAAGAACTCCATAGAGTATGAAGCACGACCCTGAGATGCAGAGCGCAAATCAGTTGCATAACCAAACATTTCAGATAGAGGCACTACTGCGTGGACAAGTTTAACACCTGCGATGCCATCGTCCATACCTTCGATTATGCCACGACGGCGGTTTAAATCACCCACTACGTCGCCCATATAATTTTCAGGTGTAGTCACTTCTACTTTCATACAAGGTTCGAGCAACACCGGAGACGCTTCAAGCGCCCCCTGTTTAAAGCCCATAGAACCTGCAATTTTGAATGCCATTTCGTTCGAGTCCACATCATGATATGAACCATCAAATAAACTGACTTTCACGTCAAGTACAGGATAGCCGGCTAAAACGCCGTTTTTCATCTGTTCTTGAATACCTTTATCAACGGCAGGAATGAATTCACGAGGAACTACACCGCCTACTATTTCGTTAACAAATTCATAGCCAGAACCCTCTTCGAGAGGTTCAATTCTTAACCAAACATGACCAAATTGACCACGTCCGCCAGATTGACGTATGAACTTACCTTCCACTTCAACTTTAGAACGAATTGTTTCACGGTAGGCTACCTGTGGTTTACCTACGTTACACTCTACACCAAACTCGCGACGCATACGGTCAACGATAATGTCTAAGTGTAATTCGCCCATACCAGATATCAGTGTTTGTGCCGATTCGTCATCAGTCTCAACTTTGAATGATGGATCTTCCGCTGCTAATTTTTGCAGCGCAATCCCCATTTTATCTTGGTCGGCTTTTGAACGAGGCTCAACAGCAATGGTAATTACAGGTTCAGGGAACTCCATGCGCTCAAGAATCACTCTGTGATCATTATCGCAGAGAGTATCACCGGTTGTTACATCTTTAAGACCGATAGCAGCCGCTATATCACCAGCACGTACTTCTTTCAGTTCTGTTCGGTCGTTTGCGTGCATTTGCACAATACGCCCTACTCGCTCACGTTTCTGCTTAACAGAATTATAAACACCAGAACCTGATTCAAGCACACCTGAATACACGCGGATAAAGGTCAGTGTACCAACAAATGGATCAGTCGCAATTTTAAATGCTAAGGCCGCAAAAGGGGCATTATCATCGGGTGGGCGTTTAACTTCGTTTTCGCTGTCATCAATACCGGTAATTGCAGGTACATCATTAGGCGCTGGTAAGAAGTCAACTACCGCATCGAGAACCGCTTGCACACCTTTGTTCTTAAATGCAGAACCACAAGTTGCTAATACGATCTCATTGTTAATTGTGCGCTGACGCAACGCTGTTTTGATCTCGACTTCTGATAACTCACCTTCTTCAAGGTACTTGTTCATCAGTTCATCAGAGGCTTCAGCTGCTGCTTCCACGAGATACTCATGCATCTCTGCCGCTTTTGCTGCTAGATTTGCAGGAATGTCTTCATAAGTGAATGTCATCCCCTGATCTATTTCAGACCAGTTAATGGCTTTCATCTTAATTAAATCAATAACACCCTTGAAGTTCTCTTCTGCACCAATATTTAAATGAATTGGTACACAAGTCGCACCAAGGCGATTACGAATTTGATTTATTACACGGTCGAAATCTGCACCTGCACGGTCCATCTTATTAACAAATACCAGACGCGGAACGTGGTATTTATCAGCTTGACGCCATACGGTTTCAGATTGTGGTTCAACGCCTGACGAGCCGCAGAATACTACTACAGCGCCATCGAGAACACGTAATGAACGCTCGACTTCAATGGTGAAGTCTACGTGACCTGGGGTATCGATGATATTAATACGGTGTTCAGTGAACTGAGCTTCCATACCGCGCCAAAAAGTTGTTACTGCAGCAGAGGTGATAGTTATACCACGCTCTTGCTCTTGTACCATCCAATCTGTCGTGGCTGCGCCGTCATGCACCTCGCCGATTTTATGAGACATACCGGTATAGAACAGAACACGTTCTGTTGTGGTAGTTTTACCTGCATCCACATGAGCAACAATACCGATATTTCGATAACGCTCAATTGGGGTTATACGAGCCACTATTTATACCCTCTCAGCTAAAACTTTTGGTTTTAGCAATATCAACAATATGGAGCGGACCGAAGTCCGCTCCATCATATTACCAACGGTAATGAGCAAAGGCTTTGTTAGCTTCAGCCATGCGATGCACGTCTTCACGCTTCTTAACCGCAGTACCTTTGTTTTCAGACGCATCTAGCATTTCACCTGCTAGACGTAAAGCCATAGATTTTTCACCACGTTTGCGAGCAGCTTCAACTAACCAGCGCATCGCTAGTGCGTTACGACGCACTGGACGAACTTCACATGGTACTTGATAAGTAGAACCACCAACGCGACGAGATTTAACTTCGACTGATGGGCGAACGTTATCAAGAGCTGCTTCAAGGATACTTAAATGATTTTCGCTTTTCTTTTCAGCGACAACATCTAGTGCCTTGTAAATGATTTTTTCTGCAGTCGACTTTTTGCCGTCCTGCATGATGACGTTGATGAACTTAGCCAACAACTCACTGTGAAACTTTGGATCTGGTAGGATTTTACGTTGTCCTACAACGCGACGTCTTGGCATATTAATTCTCCGTATGCTTCAGGTATTTCCAAAACTGGAATGTCAAATAAATACTAGCTTGGCCTTACTTAAACGGGATACGTTAAGACTTAGGACGCTTAGCACCGTACTTAGAACGGCCTTGGCGACGTGAAGTCACGCCAGCACAGTCTAATGCGCCACGAACAGTGTGGTAACGCACACCTGGTAAGTCTTTAACACGACCACCACGGATTAGGATTACACTGTGCTCTTGCAAGTTATGGCCTTCACCGCCGATATACGAAGTTACTTCGAAACCGTTAGTTAAGCGCACACGAGCTACTTTACGTAGTGCAGAGTTAGGTTTTTTAGGTGTTGTAGTGTACACACGAGTACAAACACCACGTTTTTGTGGGCACGCGTTCAACGCAGGCACATTAGTCTTTTCGACTTTTGGCGCGCGTGGCTTACGTACCAACTGGTTAACAGTTGCCATGTATAGCTCCGACAGTTGATTCAAGCTCAACAATTAGGTGTGAAAAATCTATATCCCACAATGGTGGGACGCGGAATTTTAGAAAGGTAATGGCAATCTGTCAAGAAATAGCCAACTTTTCATGCAAATTCCAATAAAAAAGGCGCCAATGGCGCCTTTTTTTAACAAAAAACTAACTTAATCTTGGCCGCCGGCCAAGTTTAGTAGATCTGCTAGGTTCTGTTCAGCTTCGCTTGCAGTAACAGTTGTAGCTGCTACTTTGCCACGAGAACTTAACACTTTAGCGCGTTCTTCGTTACGGGTCTTGTGATAAGCATAACCAGTACCAGCTGGGATCAAACGACCAACGATTACGTTTTCTTTAAGACCACGTAATGGATCGCTCTTACCGCCAACGGCCGCTTCAGTTAACACACGAGTGGTTTCCTGGAACGATGCTGCAGAAATGAATGATTCAGTAGCCAAAGACGCTTTGGTAATACCGAGTAATTCACGTTCAAACGTTGCAGGTGTTTTACCTTGAGCGATTAACTCACGGTTAGCAATCTTCACGCGTGAAACTTCTGCTTGCTCACCTTCTAAGAATTCAGTGTCGCCTGTTGAAGTGATCAAACACTTACGTAACATTTGACGAATGATAACTTCGATGTGCTTATCGTTGATCTTAACGCCCTGTAGACGGTAAACATCTTGTACTTCGTTCACAATGTAGTTTGCTACGTTGTGGATACCACGAAGACGAAGAATGTCGTGTGCCGCTTCTGGGCCGTCTGCTATAACTTCACCACGTTCGACTTTTTCACCTTCGAACACGTTTAAGTTACGCCACTTAGGGATCATCTCTTCATAGTGATCACTACCATCGGCTGGCGTAATCACTAGACGACGCTTACCTTTAGTTTCCTTACCGAACGAGATAGTACCTGAGATTTCTGCAAGAATTGCAGGCTCTTTCGGCTTACGCGCTTCGAATAAGTCAGCAACACGTGGTAGACCACCGGTGATGTCACGAGTTTTAGACGATTCTTGTGGAATACGTGCTAATGGATCACCAACGTTGATTTTCGCGTTATCGTCTTTCGACACAATCGCGTTACCCGGTAAGAAGTATTGAGCTGGTACTTCAGTACCAGGGATCATTAAGTCGTTACCATTGGCATCCACTAAGCGAATAGCTGGACGCAATTCTTTACCGGCTGAAGTACGCGCACCAACATCGAGCACCACAACAGAAGATAAACCCGTTAACTCGTCAGTTTGGCGAGTCATAGTTACGCCATCGATCATGTCAACGAACTTCACGCTACCGGCAACTTCAGAAATAATTGGGTGAGTATGTGGATCCCAGTTTGCGATGATTTCGCCAGCTGCAACTTCACTTTCTTCCAATTTCTCTAATACGGTACCGTAAGGTACTTTATAGCGCTCTTTCTCACGACCTAGCTCATCGATGATAGCTATCTCAGAAGAACGAGAAACAATTACAAGCTTACCGTCGATATTTGAAACATGCTTAGCATTGTGTAACTTCAGAGAACCCGCGTTCTTAACTTGAACGTTGTTTTCTGCAGAAGCTCGAGATGCCGCACCACCAATGTGGAACGTACGCATGGTTAACTGTGTACCAGGTTCACCAATAGACTGCGCCGCAACAACACCAATCGCTTCACCGTGGTTAATAATATGACCACGAGCCAAGTCACGACCGTAACATGCCGCACACACACCAAAGTCTGTGTCACAGGTAATAACAGAACGTACAATGACTTCGTCGATACTGTGTTCTTCTAACGTATTACACCATGCTTCATCAAGAAGTGTGTTGCGTGGAGCAAGCACTTCATCTGTACCTGGCTTCATTACGTCAAGCGCAACCACACGACCTAGAACACGTTCACGTAATGGCTCAACAACATCACCACCTTCAATAAGCGGTTTCATTGTTAGACCATGCTCAACACCACAGTCATCTTCAATAACAACTAAGTCTTGTGCAACGTCTACTAAACGACGAGTCAAGTAACCCGAGTTAGCTGTCTTCAATGCTGTATCGGCAAGACCTTTACGCGCACCGTGAGTAGAAATAAAGTACTGAAGTACGTTTAGACCTTCACGGAAGTTAGCCGTAATTGGTGTTTCGATGATTGAGCCATCTGGCTTAGCCATCAAACCACGCATACCTGCTAGCTGACGGATCTGTGCAGCACTACCACGAGCACCTGAGTCAGCCATCATATAGATGCTGTTAAACGAAGCTTGTTGCTCAGGTACACCATCACGGTTAATCACTGTCTCAGTAGACAAGTTTTCCATCATGGCTTTAGAGACTTTTTCGTTCGCGCTTGCCCAGATATCGATTACTTTGTTGTAACGCTCACCAGCTGTTACAAGACCTGACTGGAACTGCTCTTGAATTTCAAGCACTTCAGCTTCAGCGTCTGCAACTAAGGTGTATTTCTCGTCAGGAATAACCATGTCATCGATACCAACAGAGGCACCAGAAATGGTTGCAAAACGGAAACCGGTATACATCAATTGGTCAGCAAAGATAACAGTATCTTTAAGACCTAGTTGACGATAACAAGTGTTCAACAGCTTAGAAATCTGTTTCTTACCCATGTTTTGGTTAACCAAATCATACGATAAGCCTTCAGGCAAAATTAATGATAAAAGAGCACGACCAACAGTCGTATCAATGATACGAGTTGCTTTAGTTCTTTCGCCATCTTCTGCGATGTTGGTTTCGGTAATACGCACTTTAACGCGAGCATGTAGTTCAGCAACACCAGTAGCGTAGGCTTTTTCTACTTCTGACACATCAGCGAATGCCATACCTTCACCGCGACCGTTAATACATTCACGGCTGGTGTAGTACAAACCTAATACAACGTCCTGAGACGGCGTAATTACTGGCTCACCGTTAGCAGGTGACAAAATGTTGTTGGTTGACATCATTAGCGCACGAGCTTCTAACTGAGCTTCAAGCGTTAATGGTACGTGAACAGCCATTTGGTCACCGTCGAAGTCGGCGTTGTATGCCGCACAAACTAACGGATGCAATTGAATTGCTTTACCTTCAATCAGTACAGGTTCAAATGCTTGAATACCTAGTCTGTGAAGTGTTGGTGCACGGTTAAGCATTACTGGATGTTCACGAATCACTTCGTCTAGCACATCCCATACTTCAGCCTGTTCGCGTTCAACCATTTTCTTAGCAGCTTTAATAGTCGTCGCTAAACCACGCGCTTCTAACTTGCCGTAAATAAATGGTTTGAATAGCTCAAGCGCCATCTTCTTAGGAAGACCACACTGATGCAGACGTAAAGTAGGACCTACGGTAATTACCGAACGGCCTGAATAGTCAACACGCTTACCAAGTAAGTTCTGACGGAAACGACCTTGCTTACCCTTGATCATATCAGCAAGAGATTTAAGCGGACGCTTGTTAGAACCGGTAATAGCACGACCGCGACGACCGTTATCTAATAGCGCATCAACTGACTCTTGTAACATACGTTTTTCGTTACGTACAATAATGTCAGGCGCAGCTAAATCTAACAGACGCTTTAAGCGGTTATTACGGTTAATCACACGACGGTAAAGATCGTTAAGATCTGATGTCGCGAAACGACCACCATCTAACGGCACTAATGGACGTAGATCAGGTGGAAGAACCGGTAATACTTTTAAGATCATCCACTCTGGCTTGTTGCCAGAAGTGAAGAATGCTTCCATCAATTTAAGGCGTTTAGTCACCTTTTTACGACGGGTTTCAGAGTTAATTGAAGGCAACTCTTCACGCATTTGCTCGATCTGTTCAGCTAAATTGATAGCACGTAGCAATTCAAGAACTGCTTCAGCACCCATTTTAGCTTCAAACTCGTCACCGTATTCTTCTAACGCATCAAGATACGTTTCTTCGGTCAGCATTTGGCCGCGCTCAAGCGTGGTCATACCAGGCTCGATAACAACAAATGATTCGAAATACAGTACGCGTTCAATATCACGCAACGTCATATCTAGCATTAAGCCAATACGTGACGGAAGTGATTTTAAGAACCAAATGTGGGCAACTGGACTAGCCAGATCAATGTGACCCATGCGCTCACGACGCACTTTAGTCTGGGTAACTTCTACGCCACACTTTTCACAAATAACACCACGGTGCTTCAAACGCTTGTATTTACCACACAAACATTCGTAATCTTTAACCGGACCAAAGATACGCGCACAAAACAAACCTTCACGTTCAGGCTTGAATGTACGGTAGTTAATGGTTTCTGGCTTCTTTACTTCACCAAAAGACCAAGAACGGATTAGATCTGGCGAGGCCAAACCAATTTTAATACCGTTAAATTCTTCAGTCTTACTTTGCTGTTTAAGAAACTTTAATAAGTCTTTCACGTTTCTCTCCTGAAGGAGTTAAACCAGGTGCTTTGCTGCTGCAAAGCACCCTTGGTTACCAAACATTGCTTAAGTGCGATGCTTACTCTTGGTCCAACTCGATATTAATACCAAGTGAACGAATTTCCTTCAACAATACGTTGAAAGACTCAGGCATGCCAGGTTGCATCTGATGGTTACCGTCGACGATGTTTTTATACATCTGAGTACGACCGTTAACGTCATCTGATTTAACTGTTAGCATTTCTTGTAGAGTATAAGCAGCACCATATGCTTCAAGTGCCCACACTTCCATCTCACCGAAACGCTGACCACCAAATTGAGCTTTACCGCCCAATGGTTGTTGAGTCACTAAGCTGTACGAACCCGTAGAACGAGCGTGCATCTTGTCATCAACTAAGTGGTTCAATTTAAGCATATACATGTAACCAACGGTTACTTTACGCTCAAATTCGTTACCGGTACGGCCGTCACATAATGTCAACTGGCCAGACTCAGGTAAGCCTGCAAGAGCAAGCATTTGCTTGATCTCTTTCTCTTTAGCACCGTCGAATGCTGGTGTAGCAATTGGAATACCACCTTTAAGGTTGGTAGCCAAGCGCACAACTTCATCATCAGTAAACGAATCGATATCAACGCGTTGAAGCACGTCATCACCTAATTCATAAACTTGTTTGATGTAACCACGAAGTTCGGCAATTTCACGCTGCTCTTCAAGCATAGCAGTAATTTTATTACCGATACCCTTAGCTGCTGCGCCCATGTGGACTTCAAGTACCTGACCGATGTTCATACGCGAAGGTACGCCCAATGGGTTAAGTACGATGTCTACAGGATTACCTTCTTCATCGTATGGCATGTCTTCAACAGGACAAATCTTCGAGATAACACCTTTGTTACCGTGACGACCAGCCATCTTGTCACCAGGCTGGATAGTACGTTTAACTGCAAGGTAAACCTTAACAATTTTCAATACACCAGGTGCCAAGTCATCACCTTGGGTGATCTTGCGACGCTTGATTTCAAATGTCTTATCGAAGTCTGCTTTAAGCTCTTCATGCTGTTCAGCTAACTGCTCTAATTCAGTTTGTTTTGCTTCATCGTCGATAACTTGGATTAATACGTCTTTACGTGGGATCTCAGCTAACTTAGCTTCAGAATAACCTACAGACAATAACAAGTTACGTGCACGGCCCAATACGCCTTCTTCAAGGATCTTGAACTCTTCACCTAAGTCTTTACGAGCTTGGCGAACATGCATTTCTTCAATTTCAAGCGCACGCTTATCTTTCTCAACGCCGTCACGGGTAAATACCTGTACGTCGATGATGGTGCCTTTGACTGAGTTAGGAACACGTAATGAGCTGTCCTTAACGTCAGAAGCTTTTTCACCAAAAATAGCTCGGAGTAGTTTCTCTTCTGGAGTTAACTGTGTTTCACCCTTAGGTGTCACTTTACCCACAAGAATGTCGCCACCCTTCACTTCTGCACCAATATAAACGATACCTGATTCATCTAATTTAGATAAAGCAGACTCACCTACGTTTGGAATATCAGCAGTGATTTCTTCGCTACCCAATTTAGTATCACGAGCAATACAAGAAAGCTCCTGAATATGGATAGTAGTAAAACGATCTTCTTGCGCTACGCGCTCAGAAATTAAGATCGAATCTTCGAAGTTATAACCGTTCCAAGGCATGAACGCGATGCGCATGTTCTGACCAAGCGCCAAATCACCTAAATCGGTAGATGGACCATCGGCCAATACATCGCCACGAACCACTGGCTCACCAACAGAACAACAAGGACGTTGGTTAATACAGGTGTTTTGGTTTGAACGGGTATATTTAGTTAGGTTGTAAATGTCGATACCGGCTTCACCTGCGTGTAGCTCATCTTCATTTACTTTAACTACGATACGGCTAGCATCAACATAATCAACCACACCGCCACGTTTAGCAGCTACAACTACACCAGAGTCAACAGCAAGAGTACGTTCAATACCCGTTCCGACTAACGGCTTATCAGCACGTAAAGTAGGTACTGCTTGACGTTGCATGTTTGCACCCATCAATGCGCGGTTAGCATCATCGTGTTCTAAGAACGGAATTAATGATGCTGCAACAGAAATAATCTGCTGTGGAGATACGTCCATATACTGAACATCGGCTGCGCGCATAAAGGTAGACTCACCTTTGTGACGACAAGCGATTTGTTCTTCTGCCATACGGCCATCAGCATCAACTTCGATGTTAGCCTGAGCAATAACATAACGACCTTCTTCGATTGCTGATAAGTATTCAACATCATCAGTAATCACACCATCAACCACTTTGCGGTAAGGTGTTTCTAGGAAGCCGTAAGAGTTAGTGCGCGCAAAACTTGCTAACGAGTTGATTAGACCAATGTTTGGACCTTCAGGGGTCTCAATTGGACATAAACGACCGTAGTGAGTTGGATGTACGTCACGAACTTCGAAACCAGCACGCTCACGAGTCAAACCACCTGGGCCAAGAGCAGAAATACGACGTTTATGCGTTACTTCTGATAGCGGGTTGTTTTGATCCATAAACTGTGACAATTGTGAAGAACCAAAGAATTCTTTCACTGCCGCAGAAATTGGCTTAGCGTTAATCAAGTCTTGTGGCATTAGCTCGTTTAAATCGCCTAAAGATAGACGCTCACGAACAGCACGCTCAACACGGACTAAACCAACACGGAACTGGTTTTCAGCCATTTCACCAACGCTACGAATACGACGGTTACCTAAGTGGTCAATATCGTCGACTTCATCATAACCATTACGGATTTCGATGATTTTCTTCATAACAGATACGATGTCTTCTTTAGACAGCACACCGTTACCTTCGTCTTCTGCAATCTCAAGACGACGGTTGAACTTCATACGACCTACTTTAGATAAGTCATAACGTTCTTCACTGAAGAATAGGTTTTGGAATAAACCTTCAGCAGCATCTTTGGTTGGTGGCTCGCCAGGACGCATCATACGGTAGATTTCAACTAAAGCTTCTAAGCGGTTAGTTGTTGAATCAATGCGTAATGTGTCAGCAATATAAGCACCATGATCAAGATCATTGATAAACAAAGTATCAATATTCTTAATACCAGCAAGTGATAACTTAGCTAAATCTTCTAAGGTAATCTCGCTGTTTGCGGTCACTAAAACTTCACCGGTATCTTCATCGATGTAGTCTTGAGCAGCATACTTACCAACAATATAATCTACTGGCACTTCTAGCTCAGTCGTGTTGGTTTTTTCAAGTTGCTTAATGTGACGCGCAGTGATGCGACGACCAGCTTCAACTAATAAAGAGCCTTCAGCATCTTTAATGTCATAGCCAGCAGTTTCACCACGTAGGCGGTCAGGCACTAGTGACATCACTAATGAGTCTTTTTTAATCTTAAACTCGATACGCTCAAAGAATAAATCGAGGATATCTTGAGTAGAATATTCAAGCGCTCGTAAAATGATAGTAGCCGGTAATTTACGACGACGGTCAATACGAACGAATAGAGCATCTTTAGGATCAAATTCAAAGTCAAGCCATGAACCACGGTAAGGAATAATACGTGCGTTATACAGCACCTTACCAGAAGAGTGGGTTTTACCACGGTCATGATCAAAGAACACACCTGGAGAACGGTGTAACTGAGACACGATTACACGCTCAGTACCGTTAATAACGAAAGTACCGTTATTAGTCATCATAGGTATATCACCCATGTAGACTTCTTGCTCTTTAATGTCTTTAACAGTGCCAGCAGCAGCTTCACGGTCAAACAACACCATGCGTAATTTAACGCGTAGTGGTGCCGAATAAGTAACACCGCGGATCTGACATTCTTTCACATCAAAAACTGGCTCACCTAGCTTGTAGCTGACATATTGCAGCTCAGAATAGCCAGAAAAGCTCTTGATAGGAAAAACGCTACGGAATGCAGCTTCTAAGCCACGCTCACCCGTAGGGTCTTGATCGGTGAACTTCTTAAAAGAGTCTAACTGGATAGACAATAAATAAGGGATGTCCAAAACTTTTGGACGCTTACCAAAGTCTTTGCGAATACGCTTCTTTTCAGAATAGGAGTAAACCATGGGTTTCCTCTGCTTACGAGATGTGACCAAGACTGAAATAATTTAATTAAATCAGCACGTTTGCCCATCACCGTTGATGGCAAGAACCTAACCAGTAATCTCTGCTAGGGACTGCTAAAACTGGCGACAAACGGTGAAAAAAAATCGCCTGCGCATAAAGCGCAAAAAAGGCCGACGGTTAAAAAACCGCCAGCCTTCACCCAATTGCTTGGGTGATGCAAGCTAAATTATAGCTTACTTAACTTCAACAGAAGCACCAGCGGCTTCTAGATCAGCTTTAAGAGTTGCAGCTTCTTCTTTAGACACAGCTTCTTTAACTGCGATTGGAGAAGATTCAGCCATAGTTTTAGCTTCTTTTAGGCCTAAACCTGTAGCGCTACGAAGTGCTTTAATAACAGCAACTTTGTTTTCGCCATGAGAAGTAAGAACTACGTCAAATTCTGTTTGCTCTTCAGCAACAACAGCATCGCCGCCGCCTGAAACTACTGCAGCAGCAGCAGAAACGCCGAATTTCTCTTCCATAGCTTCGATTAGTTCAACTACTTCCATTACAGACATTGCTGCAAAAGCTTCTAACATTTGGTCTTTAGTGATAGACATTAGAAATATTTCCTATTGTTCTGAATTCAATTTTATTAAGCTGCCTGCTTATAATTAAGCGGCGTCTTGTTTTTGATCGCGAAGGGCGGCCAATGTACGTACGAATTTGCCAGCAGATGCTTCTTTCATAGTCATCATCAACTGAGCTAGTGCTTCGTCGTAAGTTGGTAGTTTCGCTAAACGATCAATATCAGCTGCAGGGATAAACATCCCTTCGAAAGCTGCACCTTTAACTTCAAATTTTGCTTGACCCTTAGCGAAGTCTTTTAAAAGACGCGCTGCAGCACCTGGATGCTCGTTAGAGAAAGCTATTAAAGTTGGGCCAGTGAACGTTTCTGCTAGGCACTCAAAAGCTGTACCTTGAACTGCACGACGAGCAAGAGTGTTACGTACTACACGTACAAACACACCATTTTCGCGAGCAGCTTTACGCAGACCGGTCATAGCACCTACAGTTACGCCACGTGAATCGGCAACAACTGCAGAAAGTGCACCTTTGGCAGCTTCGTTGACTTCAGCCACAATTGCCTGTTTGTCTTCGAGTCTTAATGCCATTGGCTTTACTCCTGGATTCTACCTAGGGAATTCCCTAGAATTTACCAAACTAAACACAAATGTGTTTAGTTACTTACGGTGCAGATTTTCCAGTAAAAAAATTTAGCTGGGGCCTGACACCGTCTACGCTGGAAATTAAGTTAACCTTACGATTAACACCTGCGGTCTTGGACGGAAACCGACTCTAATATACAAAAAGTGATTCACTTATGTATAAAAGCGGCTTCAACCCACAAAGTGCGCGCATTATAGACTAATACGCGCGCTTTGTATATTACTTAACTTCGTCCAGAGAACCCTGGTCGATAGCTACACCTGCACCCATAGTGGTAGAGATGCTAATCTTTTTCACGTAAATGCCTTTAGCAACTGCAGGCTTAGCCTTTTTCAGTGCTGACACTAACGATTCTAAGTTTTCTTTCAACTGTTCAGTAGTGAATGTAACTTTACCGATAGTTGTGTGGATAATACCATTTTTGTCGTTTCTGTAACGAACTTGACCTGCTTTGGCATTCTTAACTGCTTCAGCAACGTTTGGCGTTACTGTACCAGTTTTAGGGTTAGGCATTAAACCACGAGGGCCTAAAATTTGACCTAACATACCAACAACGCGCATTGCATCTGGAGATGCGATAACCACGTCGAAGTTCATTTCGCCAGCTTTAACTTTTTCAGCTAAATCTTCCATACCAACAAGTTCTGCGCCAGCAGCGATAGCAGCTTCAGCGTTTGCACCTTGTGTGAATACAGCAACACGAACATCACGACCAGTACCATGTGGAAGTACAGTAGCACCACGCACGTTTTGATCTGATTTACGAGGATCGATGCCTAGATTAACAGCTACATCAACACTTTCAACAAACTTAGCAGTCGCTAATTCTTGTAAAAGTACTACAGCTTCGCTGATGTCATACAATTTTGTTGCATCAACTTTTTCGCGGATAACGCGAGCGCGCTTAGTTAGCTTTGCCATTATATTAGTCCTCTACTACCAAACCCATTGAACGTGCAGTACCTTCAATTGAGCGAGTCATCGCTTCAATATCAGCACCAGTCATATCAGCGGCTTTAGATTCAGCAATTTCCTGAACTGCGCTACGCTTAATAGTACCTACTTTTTGAGTATTAGGACGGCCAGAACCTGATTTCAGACCTACTGCTTTAAGCAATAAGAAAGATGCAGGTGGAGTCTTAGTTTCAAAAGTGAAAGAACGGTCGTTATATACAGTGATAACAACAGGAATCGGCATACCTTTTTCGAACTTTTCAGTACGAGCGTTGAATGCTTTACAGAATTCCATGATGTTCACACCTTTTTGACCTAAAGCAGGTCCAACTGGTGGAGACGGGTTTGCAGCACCGGCTGCTACTTGTAGCTTGATATAAGCTTCAATTTTCTTTGCCATGTCGACATTTCCTCTATTTGGGTTCAAACGCATCTTGGCGACATGCCAATACGCTCCCCTGAAAACAACGGGTGCGAATTATATAAAAATACGCACCCGCAAACAATATATATTTGTAGTTATTTTAATCAGCTCTTTTCGACTTGATTAAAATCGAGTTCTACTGGTGTTGAACGACCGAAAATCATCACCGAAACTTTAATACGGTTCTTTTCATAATCGACTTCTTCGATTGTACCGTTAAAGTCAGCAAATGGACCGTCACAAACGCGAACCACTTCACCAGGCTCATACATAATACGATGAGTTGGAGACTCAACAGTATCTTGTAGACGCTGAAGAATTGCATCAGCTTCTTTGTCAGAAATCGGTGCAGGGCGATCCGATGTTCCACCGATAAAGCCCATTACACGTGGAATGCTTTTGACTAAGTGCCAGCTGTCATCGTTCATTTCCATCTGGACCAATACATAACCAGGGAAAAATTTGCGTTCACTTTTACGGCGTTGACCTGCACGCATTTCAACAACTTCTTCAGTAGGAACTAAAATCTCACCAAAGTATGCTTCCATGTTATGCATTTTGATATGTTCTAGCAGTGTTTTAAGCACACGGCCTTCATAGCCTGAAAAGGCTTGGATCACATACCATCTTTTTTTCGCTTCTGTAACTTCAGTCATTTTCAGATGCCTATACGCCAGTAATTAAATTGACTACTCGTAACAATATAGCATCTAATCCCCAAAGGATTAATGCCATTACTGCAGTAGCTGCAAGTACAATAAAGGTAGTGTTTAGCGCCTCTTGGCGAGTTGGCCAAACGACTTTGCGCACTTCAATATGTGCTTCACGAGCAAAAGATTGCGCCTGCTTTCCCTTACTTGTCTGCAGTGCAATGATACCTGCAATAGCAAAGGCAATAATTACCCCAGCAACACGAGCTACAACATTAGCATCTGCATAAAATTGATTGCCTATAACAGCAGTAGCAATAAGCAATGCTGCTATGCCCCACTTAACGATATCCAAAGAATTACTCTGGTTTTCAGTATTTGTTGTCATCGGTTAATTCCGTTACTCACTACGACCTGGGCTTAGCTTGGTAAACAACATATTCACCAAATCCACATTTCCGAACTTTCCCGGAAAATGCATAAGCACAGGGTCAAAAATCGGCCATAGATTGTATTCTTATTCAGCTTTGTTCGCAACAATACAGGTAAAGTAAGATTAACAAATCAATCAAAAAATCGATTTTTATTGCTAACTTTACCCTAAAAATAAAAAAGGAAGCCTAAGCTTCCTTTTTTAGTGTTCACTAAAGTCGCTATTACGCGATGATTTTAGCTACAACACCTGCACCAACTGTACGGCCACCTTCACGGATAGCGAAACGTAAA
>NZ_JACJEB010000029.1:0-14414 GCF_014163845.1 Shewanella sp. SR43-4
TTTACGTTTCGCTATCCGTGAAGGTGGCCGTACAGTTGGTGCAGGTGTTGTAGCTAAAATCATCGCGTAATAGCGACTTTAGTGAACACTAAAAAAGGAAGCTTAGGCTTCCTTTTTTATTTTTAAAATTTAATAATCAATGCTGGCATTCGTTCATAGAATGTGTAAAATGCGCCGCAGTTGATTGTAAAAAGACTTTTGAAGACTATTTACACAATGGGCTTGATCTTAGAAAGAAGATCTGTATAATTGCCCACTCGCTGACAAGTGTAGCGTAAATTATAATGTTTAACCAAATAGGTTACTCATTTTCACAGCGACTCCGATTGGGAGTCGAACGGTTAAATCATCTCGCTCTGCTTTTCCATTAGGAAGAAGCTAGAGGGTGATTTTTTATATGTCCATTTTAGGAGCTCTGGTCAATGCAGAACCAAAGAATCCGTATCCGCTTGAAAGGCTTTGATCATCGTTTAATTGATCAGTCTACAGCGGAAATCGTTGAAACTGCTAAGCGTACAGGCGCGCAGGTTCGTGGTCCAATTCCACTACCTACTCGCAAAGAGCGTTATACCGTTTTGATCTCTCCGCACGTTAATAAAGATGCTCGTGATCAGTACGAAATTCGTACCCACAAGCGTTTAGTTGACATCGTAGAGCCAACAGAAAAGACTGTAGACGCGTTAATGCGTTTAGATCTTGCGGCTGGTGTCGACGTTCAGATTAGCTTAGGTTAATTGAGATCCTTAGAAGAGGTTTGAGAGATGGCTATCGGTCTTATTGGTCGTAAAGTGGGTATGACTCGCATCTTCACTGAAGATGGTACGTCAATCCCTGTAACAGTAATCGAGATTGCAGGCAACCGTGTTACTCAAGTGAAAACTTTAGAAACTGACGGTTACCGTGCACTTCAAGTGACTACTGGTACCAAAAAAGCCAATCGCATCACTAAAGCAGAAGCAGGTCACTTTGCCAAGGGCGGCGTAGAAGCCGGTCGTGGTTTGTGGGAAATGCGTTTAGCAGATGGTGAAGGCGAAGGCATTGAAGTTGGTGCTGAAATTAATGTTGATATTTTCGCTGAGACAGTGAAAGTAGACGTTACTGGTCAATCTAAAGGTAAAGGCTTCCAAGGCGGTGTTAAGCGTTGGAATTTCCGTACTCAAGATATGACACATGGTAACTCTTTGGCACACCGTTCGAATGGTTCTATCGGTCAGAACCAAACGCCTGGTCGTGTATTCAAAGGCAAGAAAATGTCAGGCCATATGGGTGCTGAGCAAGTAACAACTCAGAATCTACACGTAGTACGTGTTGATGCAGAGCGTAACTTGTTGTTAGTACGCGGCGCAGTTCCAGGCGCTACCAATGGTGACTTGATTATCAAGCCAGCAGTTAAAGCTTAAGGTCTGAGGAGATAGTAATGGAATTGGTATTGAAAGACGCCCAGAGCGCTCTTGAAGTTTCCGAAACTACCTTCGGCCGTGACTTTAACGAGGCATTGGTTCATCAGGTAGTTGTAGCATATGCTGCAAACGCGCGTCAGGGCACTCGTGCTCAAAAGACTCGTGCGGAAGTAACTGGCTCAGGCAAAAAGCCTTGGCGCCAGAAAGGCACAGGCCGCGCTCGTGCCGGTAGTGTTAAAGGCCCAATCTGGCGTGGCGGTGGCGTAACATTCGCTGCTAAAACACAAGATCACAGCCAAAAAGTTAACAAGAAGATGTACCGTGGTGCTCTAAAGAGCATTTTCTCTGAATTGGTACGTCAAGAGCGTTTAGTTGTTGTTGAATCGTTTGGTGTTGAAGCTCCTAAAACTAAAGAGCTGAAAGCTAAACTGAAAGCAATGAACTTAGAAGACGTTCTAATTGTTACTGCAGAAGTTGATGAGAATTTATTCTTAGCAGCTCGCAACTTATACAAAGTTGACGTGCGTGACGTAGCGGGTCTTGACCCAGTTAGTCTAATCGCATTCAACACTGTTCTTGTTACTGCTGATGCAGTGAAGCAAATCGAGGAGATGCTAGCATGATCCGCGAAGAACGTTTGCTAAAAGTTATTCTTGGTCCACATATCTCTGAAAAGAGTACTGTGCTTGCTGAGAAAAACAACACTGTAGTTTTCCGCGTAGCCATCGATGCAACTAAAGCAGAGATTAAAGCTGCAGTAGCGAAGCTATTTGAAGTTGAAGTTGATTCTGTTCGCACTTTAGTTAATAAAGGCAAAACCAAGCGTACCGGTGGCCGTGTAGGTCGTCGTATCGATTGGAAAAAAGCTTATGTTACTTTAGCTGCTGGTGCTGAAATCGATTTCGTCGGCGGCGCTGAATAAGCAAAGGAGAATTATCATGGCAGTTATTAAGTGTAAGCCAACCTCTCCAGGTCGTCGCCACGTAGTTAAAGTGGTGAATACGGACCTGCATAAGGGTAAACCTTTTGCTGGCCTGTTGGCGAAAAAATCTAAAAGTGGTGGCCGTAATAATACTGGCCGTATCACTGTACGCCACGTAGGTGGTGGACATAAGCAGCACTATCGTATTGTTGACTTTAAACGCAACAAAGATGGTATCCCTGCGAAAGTTGAACGTCTTGAATACGATCCAAACCGTACAGCGCACATTGCGTTAGTACTGTATGCAGATGGTGAGCGTCGTTATATTCTTGCTGCAAAAGGCATGAAAGCTGGCGACCCAATCCAGTCTGGCTTGGATGCAGAAATCAAGACTGGTAACGCTAGACCGTTACGCAACATTCCAGTAGGTAGTGTTGTACACGCTGTCGAAATGAAGCCTGGTAAAGGCGCTCAAATCGCACGTTCAGCTGGTGCTTATGTACAAGTTGTTGCTCGTGATGGTGCTTATGCAACTCTACGTCTTCGCTCTGGCGAAATGCGTAAAGTTCCAGTAGATTGCCGCGCGACATTTGGTGAAGTTGGTAATGCCGAACACATGCTACGCCAGTTAGGTAAAGCAGGTGCTAAGCGCTGGAGAGGCATACGCCCTACAGTTCGCGGTGTTGCAATGAACCCAGTAGACCATCCACATGGTGGTGGTGAAGGCCGTACTTCTGGTGGACGTCATCCAGTGAGTCCATGGGGTGTGCCGACTAAGGGTTATAAAACTCGTAGCAACAAGCGCACTGATAAGTACATCGTACGTCGTCGTAATAAATAGTAAGAGGATTCGCCATGCCACGTTCTCTCAAGAAAGGTCCCTTCATTGACCTGCACTTGCTGAAGAAGGTAGAGAAAGCGATGGAAGCGGGAGACAAAAAGCCAATTAAGACTTGGTCTCGTCGCTCAATGATCATCCCTAATATGATTGGGTTGACCATCGCTGTCCATAATGGTCGTCAGCACGTACCTGTGTTCGTAACTGACGAAATGATCGGCCACAAGCTTGGTGAATTTTCACCAACTCGCACTTATCGCGGCCATGCTGCAGATAAGAAAGCGAAGAAGCGTTAATACGGGAGGAATAAGATGGAAGTTTTAGCTAAACATCGTTTTGCTCGTACGTCTGCGCAGAAGGCCCGTCTAGTTGCTGATCAAATTCGCGGATTGCCTGTTTCTAAGGCGCTCGAGATTTTGACATTCAGCCCCAAGAAAGCCGCCGTACTAGTAAAAAAAGTACTTGACTCAGCTATCGCAAACGCCGAACACAACGAAGGTGCTGACATTGATGAGCTTAAAGTTGGAGCCGTCTTCGTAGATGAAGGCCCAACAATGAAGCGTATCATGCCACGTGCTAAAGGCCGCGCTGATCGTATCATGAAGCGTACCAGCCACATTACTGTGGTTGTAGCAGATCGCTAGGAGAAGAGAGCAATGGGACAGAAAGTACATCCTAATGGTATCCGTCTGGGTATCACTAAGCCTTGGATCTCTACCTGGTACGCAGATAAGTCAGACTATGCAAATAATCTGAACAGCGACTGGGAAGTGCGTCAATATTTAACTGAAAAGTTAAAAGCCGCATCAGTATCTAAGATTGTCATTGAACGCCCAGCGAAAAGCATCCGCGTTACCATTCACACTGCCCGTCCAGGTATTGTGATTGGTAAGAAAGGTGAAGACGTTGAAGTATTACGTGCACATGTGTCTAAAATCACTGGCACTACTGCTCAAATCAACATCGCTGAGATCCGTAAGCCTGAATTAGACGCTAAGCTCGTTGCTGACTCTATTGCTCAGCAGTTAGAGCGTCGTGTTATGTTCCGTCGTGCTATGAAGCGCGCAGTTCAAAACGCAATGCGCATTGGTGCTCAAGGTATCAAAGTTCAAGTGAGCGGCCGTTTAGGCGGCGCAGAAATCGCGCGTGCAGAATGGTATCGTGAAGGTCGTGTACCTTTGCATACTTTGCGTGCTGATATCGACTATTCAACCGCAGAAAGTCACACGCAGTATGGTGTGATTGGTATTAAAGTTTGGATCTTCAAAGGCGAAGTTCTAGATGGTTTAATTCCAGCTATTGAAGAGCCGAAGCAGCAACCTAAGCGTAAGCCTCGTGGTAAATAGGAGAAACTTTTATGCTGCAACCTAAACGTATGAAGTTTCGCAAGATGTTCAAGGGCCGCAACCGCGGTCTAGCGAACGGTACTGAAGTTAGCTTTGGTACTTTCGGTTTGAAAGCAGTCGGCCGTGGCCGTTTAACTGCACGTCAAATTGAATCTGCACGTCGTGCCATGACACGTCATGTTAAACGTCAAGGACAAATTTGGATTCGAGTTTTCCCTGACAAGCCAATTACCTCTAAGCCTCTTGAAGTGCGTATGGGTAAAGGTAAAGGTAACGTTGAATACTGGGTATGTCAGATTCAACCTGGTAAGGTTCTTTATGAGATGGGTGGTGTTCCTGAATCGTTGGCTCGTGAAGCCTTCGCTTTAGCTTCTGCTAAACTTCCTCTGAAGACTACCTTCGTAACTAAGACGGTGATGTAATGAAAGCGAGCGAACTAAGAGAAAAGAGCGTTGAAGAACTTAACGCTGAATTACTTGGTCTGCTGCGTGAGCAGTTTAACCTGCGTATGCAACACGCTACTGGTCAGTTGACTCAAACGAATCAGTTGAAACTAGTGCGTCGTAACATTGCACGTGTTAAGACCATTATTACTTCTAAGGCAGGTGCGTAATGTCTGATAAAATCCGTACTTTGCAAGGTAAAGTAATTAGCAACAAAATGGACAAGTCTATTACTGTTGCTATTGAGCGCCAAGTGAAACATCCTATTTATGGGAAGTACATTAAGCGTACTACTAAGATCCATGCACATGACGAAACTAATCAGTGTAATGAAGGCGATTTCGTGGCTATTAGCCAGTGCCGCCCTCTATCTAAGACTAAGTCTTGGACACTAGCTGAAGTAGTAACAAAAGCCTAATTTTTATTAGGTTAACGTAAACGGCTCCAGCATTTGGGGCCGTTTGTATTTTTTGCTATGCATTCCAAAAATGTGTGTTATACTTGCGCGCCAATTTTGAGTAAATTATTGCTTGATTTTGGTTCAAAATATACTCCCATAGTGGGATTGTGTAGTAACGATAGCGGAGCACTTGAAATGATCCAAATGCAATCGACTCTAGACGTCGCATGTAACAGCGGCGCACGCAGAGTTCAGTGTATTAAGGTCTTGGGTGGCTCTCATCGTCGTTATGCCGGTATCGGCGACATTATCAAAGTTTCTGTTAAAGAAGCGATTCCTCGCGCTAAAGCGAAGAAAGGTGATGTATATAACGCGGTGGTAGTCCGTACTAAGAAAGGCGTACGTCGTCCAGACGGTTCTGTCATTCGCTTCGATCGGAATGCAGCGGTATTGCTTAACGCAAACCTTGCACCGATTGGTACTCGTATCTTTGGCCCAGTGACACGTGAATTGCGTAATGATAAATTCATGAAAATTGTCTCGCTGGCACCAGAAGTACTGTAAGGAGCTTCAAATGGCAGCTAAAATCCGTCGTGAAGACGAAGTAATTATATTAGCAGGTAAAGACAAGGGTAGCCGCGGTAAGGTTTCTCAAGTTCTACCTACTGGTAAGTTAATTGTTGAAGGCCTCAATCTTGTTAAAAAGCACCAGAAACCTAACCCTCAATTGGGTGTGACTGGCGGCGTTATCGAGAAAGAAGCACCGATTCAAACATCAAACGTTGCGATCTTTAACCAAGCCACAGGCAAGGCAGATCGTGTTGGTTTCCGATTTGAAAACGGCCAAAAAGTCCGTTTCTTTAAGTCGAACAGCGAACTCGTTAAGTAATTTGGAGTAAACGATGGCGAAACTGCATGATAAATATCAAGAGACTGTAGTCGCTGAACTAGCTAAAAAGTTCGGTTACAGCAGTGTCATGCAAGTCCCTCGGATTGAAAAAATCACCCTAAACATGGGTGTGGGCGAAGCTGTTGCAGATAAGAAAGTTATGGAGCATGCGCTCCGTGACATGACTGCAATCGCTGGCCAGAAACCAATTGTAACTGTTGCTCGTAAATCAGTTGCTGGTTTTAAAATCCGTGAAGGCTACCCTATTGGCTGTAAAGTGACCCTACGCGGTGAGCGTATGTGGGAATTTTTAGAGCGTTTAGTTGACATTGCAATACCACGTATTCGTGATTTCCGTGGCTTAAGCGCAAAAGCGTTTGACGGTCGTGGTAACTACGCAATGGGCGTGCGTGAGCAGATCATCTTCCCAGAAATCGATTATGATAAAATCGATAAAATTCGTGGTATGGATATTGTTATCACTACTACTGCGAAGAATGATGAAGAAGGTCGTGCTTTGTTAGACGCTTTTAACTTCCCATTCAAGAAATAAGGGTAGCATAATGGCAAAAACATCTATGAAAGCACGTGAAGCAAAACGTGCGCAGCTCGTAGCTAAATATGCTGAAAAGCGTTTAGCACTTAAGGCTATAATCAGCAGCCCTGCAACTTCTGAAGAAGATCGTTGGGATGCCGTACTTAAGTTACAAGCTCTACCACGTGATTCTAGCGCTGCGCGTCAACGCAACCGCTGTAATCAAACTGGTCGCCCACATGGTTTCCTACGTAAATTCGGCTTAAGCCGTATTAAATTACGTGAAGCAACCATGCGTGGTGAAGTTCCTGGTCTGCGTAAGGCCAGCTGGTAAGCACTTGTCACGGAGTAAGCTAATATGAGCATGCAAGATCCTATTGCGGATATGTTAACCCGTATTCGTAACGGCCAAGCTGCTAACCACGTATCTGTTAAGATGCCTTCAGCTAAGTTAAAAGTAGCAATTGCGAAATTACTTAAAGATGAAGGTTTCATTACTGAATACGCCGTAGCAGATGAAGCTAAGCCTGAATTAGAAATTACATTAAAGTACTTTCAAGGCAAACCAGTCGTTGAGACTATCCAGCGTGTAAGTCGCCCTGGTCTTCGTATTTACAAAGGTAAAGACGAGTTACCAAAGGTGATGGGCGGTCTGGGTATCGCAATTGTGTCCACTTCTAAAGGCTTGATGACTGATCGCGCCGCCCGCCAAAATGGCACGGGTGGCGAGGTTATCTGCTACGTAGCGTAAGGAGCTAGAAATGTCTCGTGTTGCAAAAGCACCAGTCACTGTTCCTGCTGGCGTAGAGGTGACTTTAAACGAACAGACCTTAACTGTTAAAGGCAGTAAAGGAAGTCTGACTCGAGTAATCAACAATGCGGTAAATGTTGTTATCGAAGATGCAGAAGTAAAGTTCCTACCTGTCGAAGGCGTTGCTAACGCTTGGGCTCAGGCTGGTACTGCACGTGCACTAGTAAACAATATGGTTGTTGGTGTATCTCAAGGTTTTGTGAAAAAACTTAAACTAGTTGGTGTAGGTTACCGTGCAAAGATTGCTGGTAGTGACTTAGATTTAACATTAGGTTTCTCACATCCATTAGTACACAAACTGCCCGCAGGCGTTACTGCAGAGTGTCCTAGCCAAACTGAAATCGTGCTTTCGGGCGTCGATAAACAAGAAGTTGGTCAGGTTGCTGCTGTCATTCGCGGATACCGTCCACCAGAGCCTTACAAAGGCAAGGGTGTTCGTTATGACGACGAAGTAGTACGCCGTAAAGAGGCTAAGAAGAAGTAGGTAACGCGATATGGATAAGAAAACATCTCGCTTACGTCGCGCGTTACGTGCACGTAAGAAGATCCAAGAGCTGGGCGTGAATCGTCTGGTTGTACATCGTACACCGCGTCACATTTATGCTCAGGTGATTAATCCTGAAGCTCAGGTGTTGGCAGTTGCTTCAACCGTTGAAAAAGCGGTTAAAGAGCTACTAAAGAGTACCGGTAACGTTGATGCGGCTAAAGCAGTAGGTAAAATTGTTGCTGAGCGTGCGATCGAGAAGGGCGTAGCAACAGTTGCGTTCGACCGTTCTGGTTTCAAGTATCATGGTCGTGTAGCTGCACTAGCAGATGCCGCTCGTGAAGCTGGCCTGAAGTTCTAAGGGGTTATAAAAATGGCTAAATTAGAAGCTCAGCAAAAAGACGATCTGCAAGAGAAATTGATTGCAGTTAATCGTGTTTCTAAAGTAGTTAAAGGCGGTCGTATCTTTAGCTTCACTGCACTAACAGTTGTGGGTGATGGTAATGGTAAGATCGGCTATGGCTATGGTAAAGCGCGTGAAGTTCCAGCTGCTATTCAAAAAGCAATGGAAAAAGCCCGTCGAAATATGGTAACCGTGGAGTTGAATGCAGGTACTTTGCATCACCCAGTTAAAGGTCGCCATACTGGTTCTAAAGTTTATATGCAACCAGCATCACAGGGTACCGGTATTATTGCCGGAGGCGCAATGCGTGCCGTATTGGAAGTAGCAGGCGTTCATAACGTTCTGTCAAAAGCATACGGTTCTACTAACCCGATCAACATCGTTCGCGCAACTGTCGATGCGTTGGTGCACATGAAGTCACCAGCTCAAATCGCAGCAAAACGTGGCCTGAATGTTGATGAAATTCGGGGGTAATGCACCATGGCTACTAAAACTTTAAAAGTCACACAGACTAAAAGCAGCATTGGTCGTTTACCAAAACACCGTGCAACCTTAACCGGTTTAGGCCTACGCCGCATTAATCACACTGTTGAAGTTGAAGATACACCTTCAGTTCGCGGTATGATTAACAAGGTGTACTACATGGTTTCGGTGGAGGAATTAGGATAATGCGTCTAAATACTCTATCTCCAGCAGCAGGTTCTAAATCTGCTCCTAAGCGTGTAGGCCGTGGTATCGGTTCAGGTTTAGGTAAAACAGCGGGTCGTGGCCATAAAGGTCAGAAGTCTCGTTCAGGCGGCGGTGTTCGCGTCGGTTTCGAGGGTGGTCAAATGCCACTTAAGATTCGTTTACCTAAGTTTGGCTTTACTTCGCGTCGCGCTTTGGTTACAGCTGAAGTTCGTGTACTCGAACTAGCAAAAGTTAACGGTGATGTTGTCGATTTGAATGCACTGAAAGATGCGAACGTTATTACTCGCAACATCCAGTTTGCGAAAATCGTTCTTTCAGGTACCATTGACCGCCCAGTGACTGTAAAAGGTCTCAAGGTAACTAAAGGTGCTCGTGCAGCTATTGAAGCTGCCGGTGGCAAGATCGAGGAATAATACGTCGATGGCAAAACCAGGACTTGATTTAAAAAGCGCGAAAGGCGGTTTATCTGAATTGAAAACTCGTCTTCTGTTCGTGATTGGTGCGATTATCGTCTTTAGAGCCGGTTCGTTTGTGCCAATTCCTGGTATTGACGCAGCTGTATTGGCAGAGCTTTTTGCTCAGCAAAAAGATACCATCCTTGGCATGTTTAACATGTTCTCGGGTGGTGCTTTAGAGCGTGCTTCTATCTTCGCATTAGGTATCATGCCGTATATTTCGGCATCGATTATTATGCAGTTATTGACTGTTGTGCATCCTGCACTCGCTGAATTGAAAAAAGAAGGCGAATCAGGACGTAAGAAAATCAGTCAATATACTAGATATGGCACACTCGTGTTGGGTACTTTGCAATCTGTCGGTATTGCAACAGGGTTACCAAATCTGATGCCTGGTCTTGTGGCCAATCCCGGATTTGGTTTTTACTTTGTTGCAGTTGTGAGCTTAGTTACAGGAACTATGTTCCTAATGTGGTTAGGTGAGCAAATTACCGAACGTGGTATTGGTAATGGTATCTCGATATTAATTTTCGCAGGTATTGTTGCTGGTCTACCATCGGCCATCGGTTCAACAGCCGAGCAGGCGCGTCAAGGTGACATGAATGTATTAGTACTACTGTTGCTCGCAGTTATCGTATTTGCTGTAACCTATTTAGTAGTGTTTGTGGAACGTGGTCAACGTCGTATCGTCGTTAACTACGCTAAGCGTCAACAAGGCCGTAAGGTCTTCGCAGCGCAAAGCACCCACTTACCTTTAAAAATAAATATGGCAGGTGTGATTCCACCAATTTTTGCTTCCAGCATTATTTTGTTTCCAGGCACACTGGCTCAGTGGTTTGGTCAAAATGAGTCCATGTCATGGTTAAGCGATTTCGCTTTAGCTGTGTCACCTGGACAACCGCTGTATTCATTATTGTATGCGACAGCAATCATCTTTTTCTGTTTCTTCTATACTGCGTTGGTTTTTAACCCTCGCGAAACAGCGGATAATTTGAAAAAGAGTGGTGCATTCATTCCTGGGATCCGTCCCGGAGAACAGACTTCGCGTTACATTGATAAAGTAATGACACGTTTAACCCTAGCGGGTGCGTTATACATTACCTTTATCTGCTTAATTCCGGAGTTCATGTTAATTGCGTGGAAAGTACAGTTCTATTTTGGCGGTACTTCACTACTAATTATTGTAGTCGTAATCATGGACTTCATGGCTCAGGTTCAGACCCATATGATGTCTCATCAGTATGAGTCTGTGATGAAGAAAGCTAATCTCGTTAACAAAGCAAACTTAGATCGCTTTGGAAAATAAGATTGCTTTTACGGAGTGATGAAATGAAAGTTCGAGCTTCCGTGAAGAAGATCTGCCGTAATTGCAAGATCGTCAAGCGTAGTGGTGTTGTACGTGTGATTTGTGTTGAACCAAAACACAAACAACGTCAAGGCTAAGAAAGAAGTTTGGTCAGCTCAATAATGGGCTGACCAAAATATTGTTTGCAAATCTGTCGTCTGTCGAGTATCCTTTCGGGCTTTTCGCAGATGGCCTTTAACTTTAAGGAGTGCATAGTGGCCCGTATCGCTGGCATTAACATTCCTGATCAAAAGCATACAGTCATTGCTTTGACTGCTATTTTTGGTATTGGACGTACACGCGCTAGAGCAATCTGCGCATCTACTTCAATTGCTGAAGATGCTAAGATCAAGGAATTGAGCGAAGCTCAAATAGATATCCTACGCGAAGAAGTCGCCAAATACACTGTAGAAGGTGACTTGCGTCGTGAGATTTCAATGAACATCAAGCGTCTTATGGATCTTGGTTGTTATCGTGGTCTCCGCCATCGTCGTAGCCTGCCCCTTCGTGGGCAACGTACTAAGACCAATGCGCGCACGCGTAAAGGTCCACGTAAGCCAATCAGAAAGTAACGGGAAGGTAAACCAAAATGGCTAAAGTTCCGTCACGTTCTCCGCGTAAGCGCGTACGTAAACAGGTTGCAGATGGCATGGCTCATATCCATGCGTCTTTCAACAACACAATTGTCACCATTACAGATCGTCAAGGTAATGCGTTGTCATGGGCTACCTCAGGTGGTTCTGGTTTCCGTGGTTCACGTAAATCAACACCATTCGCTGCACAGGTTGCTGCTGAGCGTGCAGGTATTGCTGCTCAAGACTACGGTGTTAAAAACCTTGAAGTTTTCGTGAAGGGTCCTGGTCCAGGTCGTGAATCAGCCATTCGTGCGCTGAACGCTGTTGGTTATAAAATTACTAACATTACCGATGTGACACCTATCCCTCATAATGGCTGTCGTCCACCTAAAAAACGTCGTGTATAACACTGCGTTTATAGGATAGTTGGAGAAAGATCATGGCAAGATACTTGGGTCCCAAGCTCAAGCTCAGCCGCAGAGAAGGTACAGACCTTTTCCTAAAAAGCGGTGTGAGAGCAATCGATTCGAAGTGTAAGCTAGAAACTGCACCTGGACAACATGGCGCACGTAAGCCACGTTTGTCTGAGTATGGTATTCAGTTACGCGAGAAACAAAAAGTTCGTCGTATTTATGGTGTGCTAGAAAAGCAATTCCGTAACTACTACAAAGAAGCTGCACGTCTAAAAGGCAACACTGGTGAAAACTTGTTGCAACTTTTAGAAGTCCGCCTAGATAACGTCGTTTATCGTATGGGTTTCGGTTCTACTCGTGCAGAATCACGTCAGCTAGTAAGCCATAAATCTGTTATGGTTAACGGTCGTGTTGTTAACATTCCGTCATTCAAAGTGTCTGCGAATGATGTTGTAAGCATCCGTGAAAAGTCACGTACTCAAGCTCGTATTAAAGCGGCTTTAGAAGTGTCTGGACAACGCGAAAAGCCTACATGGGTAGAAGTCGACAATGCGAAAATGGAAGGTGCTTTTAAGCGCGTTCCAGAACGTAGCGATTTGTCTGCGGATATTAACGAACAGCTGATCGTCGAGCTTTACTCTAAGTAAAGCTAACAAACAAGAGAGGACACAATGCAGGGTTCTGTTACAGAATTTCTTAAACCGCGTCTCGTTGATATTGAGCAGGTTAATTCAACTCGCGCCAAAGTTACACTAGAGCCACTAGAACGTGGTTTTGGCCATACCTTAGGTAACGCGTTGCGTCGCATCCTATTGTCGTCTATGCCTGGCTGTGCAGTTACTGAAGTCGAAATTGACGGAGTATTGCATGAATACAGCAGTAAGGAAGGCGTACAAGAAGATATCCTTGAGATATTGCTTAATCTTAAAGGATTAGCAGTGACCATCGAGGGTAAAGACGAGGCTTTGCTTACATTAAGCAAGTCCGGCACAGGCCCTGTTACAGCAGCAGATATCACGCATGATGGTGATGTTACCATCGTGAATCCTGATCATGTTATCTGTCACTTGACTGGTAACAATGATATCAGCATGCGTATCCGCGTTGAGCGTGGTCGTGGTTATGTGCCTGCTTCGGCTCGTGCACAAACTGAAGACGATGATCGCCCAATTGGTCGTTTGCTGGTTGATGCTTCTTTTTCACCTGTAGCTCGCATTGCTTATAATGTTGAAGCTGCTCGTGTTGAACAGCGTACTGACTTAGACAAACTTGTGATAGATATGACCACAAACGGTACTATCGATCCTGAGGAAGCCATTCGTCGTTCTGCAACTATTTTAGCTGAACAGCTAGATGCGTTTGTTGAACTACGTGATGTGACTGAGCAGGCTGTTGTAGAAGAGAAACCGGAGTTCGATCCGATTTTGCTGCGTCCTGTCGACGATTTAGAGCTAACTGTACGTTCGGCTAACTGTTTAAAAGCCGAAGCGATTCATTACATCGGAGATCTGGTACAACGCACTGAAGTTGAGTTGCTTAAGACCCCTAACTTAGGTAAGAAATCTCTTACTGAAATTAAGGATGTTTTAGCGTCTCGCGGACTGTCGTTAGGTATGCGTCTAGAAAACTGGCCACCGGCTAGTTTAGCTGACGACCTATAAGTCTCAGGTTAGTACAGATTTAGGTTATAAGGATTAGGTCATGCGCCATCGTAAGAGTGGTCGTCAACTAAACCGCAACAGCAGTCATCGCCAAGCTATGTTCCGTAACATGGCTTGTTCAATAGTTCGTCATGAGATTATCAAGACAACTGTTGCTAAAGCGAAAGAACTGCGTCGCGTTGTTGAACCTCTAATAACACTTGCTAAAGTTGACAGCGTTGCAAATCGCCGTTTAGCTTTCGCTCGTACCCGCGACGCTGAAGTTGTAGGTAAGTTATTTACTGAATTGGGTCCACGCTTCCAGGAACGTCCTGGTGGTTACACTCGTATTCTAAAGTGCGGTCTACGTACCGGTGATAAAGCCCCAATGGCTTACATCGAATTAGTAGGTCGTCCTGAAGCTGCTGAAGCTGTTGAAGTCGAAGCTGCTGAGTAATTAGTTACTCATCGAAAAAACCGAGCCTAGGCTCGGTTTTTTTTACTTTTTTTTGCCTGATTTTATTTTCCAATACTTGCTAGAGTTTGGTTACAAGTTTAAGATTCTCAGCACTTCACGTTGTTCATTTCTTAAAATAAACTTTTTAGTCTTTTGCTACGACACTTCTGCATTCAATACTTCCTGCGATTTAGTGGCATACACCTACTAAGTTTATATCTTGCTTAGCTTATGGGTGCCTGAGCAATCAGAAAGTCATATCCCACTATGTTAGGACATAATCAATGTGCGGTAATTTCACCCTGATATCTGTGAGAAATTCGTTTTGTTTTACGCTTTTTATTGATTTATCTCTCGATGTTATTAGT
>NZ_JACJEB010000002.1:0-89874 GCF_014163845.1 Shewanella sp. SR43-4
GTTATAGTTATAGTTATAGTTATAAAAATATTATTACTTCAGCTTAGTTAACTTTATAAATATAATTTTCCTCATAAAAATCTAGAAGAAACAATACTGCATCATCAAGGATGTTTTATCGTGTGACACTTTAACAATAAATTTTGCTTACACAGTGTCCCATGAAATTTCATTATCTTTAATTACCGCCACTATTTCTGGATTGCACTATTAATTATCCATTTTACGCTACGACTGAAAAGATTATTGATTATTGATTATTCACATTTAACTTTTTACACTTAGCACATAAAATTTTTAGCTTTACTTCATCATTTAAGCCATCCCGTTTATAGCAATACTAATAAGAAAAAATAGCGATTCCTTTAATCAGTAATACCTCGCCCTTACTTACGGTTAGATACGGATGCACTCACTTTTAGACCAAGAACCAACCACAGTAACTGATGAACTCAATAGTGATGAATCCCAATTAATCTATTAGACCAACAATTAATTATTTTCACCAATTTAACATTGTCAATATGACTAACCTCATCGAATAAAAAATGTAAACTACTGTTATATATGGATAATAAAATATGGCACATTTAGTGCTTAACTGTTTGTTAATTAACATTGATAACAAATAACACGTGACGTTTACTTACTTAGGCATAACATAAGCTGACTCACGTCATTTAACTAAATATATAATACTGGCAGGTACCACATGGATAGGTTCATCAACGTGAAAAAAATAGCATTCCCTTTACTTTGTATTGCTGCGCTTAGCGGTTGCACTGGCGAAGAAGAGCAAGTAAAAGAAGAACAAAAATTTGCTATTCCAGTCGAAACAACACTCGTCGCCACAGGCAATGTTTCTTCTTTTTACAGCACGACAGCAACACTGGAGGCACCACAGGAATCCCATGTGATGAGCCGTATTGCAGGTATTATTGAAACTATAAATGTTGAAGAAGGCGACAGAGTGACTAAGGGGCAAATACTTGCGGTAATTGATGCCAAACGTCAGCGTTATGATTTCAATCGATCTGAAGCCGAAGTGCAAATTATTCAACAAGAACTAAATCGTTTAAATAAAATGAATAACAAAGAGTTTATTAGCCAAGATCAAATGGCTAAACTCGAATTCAATTTACAGGCAGCGAAAGCGCAACGTGACTTAGCCGAATTACAAGTTAAGGAAAGCCAAATTGTCTCACCCATTAATGGCGTTATTGCCGAACGTTATGTCAAAGCCGGCAATATGGCAAAAGAGTTTCAAGAACTGTTTTATGTGGTAAACCAGGACCAGCTTTACGGCATATTGCATTTGCCAGAGCAGCAACTTGCTAGCTTACGTATTGGGCAACAAGCCAGTATTATTCAACAACATCAGGGAACAACATCTAATATTATCGATGCTAAGGTACTGCGAATTAGCCCTGTTGTAGATGCGCAAAGCGGCACCTTTAAAGTGACATTAGCCGTACCTAATGAAGATGCAACATTAAAAGCAGGCATGTTTACACGGGTTGAGCTTAAATACGACACCCACTTAGATGTACTTACAGTACCTTATAACGCTTTAATCAACCAAGACAACACTCAAGCTTTGTATGTGATTAAAGACGCTAAGGCCCAGCGACGAGAAGTGAGTTTGGGCTTTCGTGAAAATAACACAGTAGAAATTTTATCAGGCGTAGAAGCGGGTGAACAAATCGTCATCCGCGGTCAGCAAAACCTTAAAGACCAAGCCTTGGTAGAAGTAATTACCCCACTTAGCTTCGCTGCTATTCGATAACGGAGCGGGATAATGTCGATAATCAATACGTCTGTTAACCGCCCGGTTACTGTGTGGATGTTCATGCTAGCTGTGATGCTTTTTGGTATGGTTGGATTTTCTCGCCTTGCGGTAAAATTATTACCCGATTTAAGCTATCCCAGTGTCACTATCCGTACGGCCTATGATGGCGCGGCGCCAGTTGAAATTGAACAGCTGGTTTCAAAACCGATTGAAGAAGCTGTTGGCGTGGTTAAAGGGTTACGCAAAATCAGCTCAATTTCGCGCTCCGGTATGTCTGATGTAGTACTCGAGTTCGAATGGGGCACAAATATGGACATGGCGAGCCTTGAAGTCCGCGAAAAAATCGACACTATCGAGCTGCCATTAGACATTAATAAGCCATTATTATTGCGTTTTAACCCCAATCTTGACCCCATCATGCGCTTAGCTTTTTCATTGCCTGATGCAGATGCTGAGCAACTAAAGCAAATGCGTACCTTTGCAGATGAAGAATTAAAACGCCGCTTAGAAGCCTTATCGGGGGTTGCCGCAGTAAGGTTGTCGGGAGGATTAGAACAAGAAGTTCACATTGAATTAAATCAACAAAAATTAAGCCAACTCAATCTGAATGCCGACCAAATTAAGCGCCGAATTAATGAAGAGAACATCAACCTATCGGCAGGTAAAGTGATCCAAGGTGATAAAGAATACTTAGTCAGAACCTTAAATCAATTTAACTCTCTTGAAGAATTAGGCCAAGTCATTGTTTATCGCGATGGTCAAACCTTAGTCAGATTATCTGATGTTGCTGATATCAGTGATGCCTATAAAGAACGCAGCGACATTACCCGCATCGGCGAAGTAGAATCGATTGAATTGGCGATCTACAAAGAAGGTGACGCCAATACTGTTGCGGTAGCGCAAAAAATACGCACAGAACTCGATAAAATTAACCAAGCAAGTGAGCAGAATCAGTTAAAGATTATTTACGACCAATCTGAATTTATTGAAAGTGCCGTGAATGAAGTGACCTCAGCTGCGTTATTTGGCAGTTTACTGGCGATGTTAGTTATCTACCTGTTTCTACGTGATATTATTGCCACACTTATCATCTCAATCTCAATTCCCTTTTCAGTTATTGCGACATTCAATATGATGTATTTTGCTGATATTAGCTTAAATATTATGTCGTTAGGTGGCATTGCATTAGCCATTGGTTTACTGGTCGACAATGCGATTGTGGTATTAGAAAACATTGACCGTTATAAATCTCAAGGCATGAGTAAAATTGAGGCTGCGGTCACGGGGTGTAAAGAAGTCTCTGGGGCCATTTTTGCTTCAACCCTGACCACTCTGGCAGTATTTGTGCCTTTAGTGTTTGTTGATGGTATCGCAGGCGCTTTATTTGCCGACCAAGCACTCACTGTCACCTTTGCCCTGCTCGCCTCATTGTTTGTCGCCTTAACAGCGATTCCTATGCTGGCTTCACGCCAAGGTTTTACCAGTCTGCCACAACCGCTAGAAGTCGCGATAAAACCAAAACCGACTAGCCGTAAAGGTAAAATTGGCTATTACTTATTAGCCGTGTTGAGCTTTCCCTTTAAGCTACTATTTAGCTACTTACCCGCTGGATTGTTAACCGCTATTATCGTTATTAGTCGTTTTGTAAGTAGCGTTTTTGGCCTATTACTTAAACCTATTTGCGCTGGATTTAATGTCATCTACCGCATAGTAGAATCATTTTATTACCGAGTCCTTCACCATGTCCTGCGCCACCAAGTCTTTACCCTTGTCATTGCGCTAGTGATAACTCTGGCATCAACTAGTCTATTGCCTAAGCTCGGTGTTGAGCTGATTCCACCAATGAATCAAGGTGAGTTTTATGTCGAAATTTTATTACCACCTGGCACAGAAGTCAGTGAAACGGATGCGGTATTACAACAATTAGCCTTATCGATTAAAGACCGTGAGGATGTTAAGCATGCCTATAGTCAAGCAGGCAGCGGCGGATTAATGACATCTGATACTGCTCGAGGCGGTGAAAACTGGGGCAGATTACAAGTGGTACTAAATGATCCTTTAGCCTTTACTACGGTTCGTCAGGTACTGCGCAATACAGCTAGAAATATCCCCGAACTCGAAGCGCAGATTGAACATCCTGAATTATTCAGTTTCAAAACCCCGCTTGAAATTGAGTTATCAGGTTATGATTTAGTGCAACTTAAGCAAAGTGCTGATCAGCTGGTAAAAGCCTTGTCTGAATCAGATCGCTTTAGTGACATCAATACTACCCTACGAGACGGGCAGCCGGAGATCAGCATTCGCTTTGATCATGCTCGCCTCGCTGCGTTAGGTATGGATGCTCCCACTGTCGCTAACCGTATTGCTCAACGTGTCGGTGGCACTATTGCCAGCCAATTCACCGTGCGTGATCGTAAAGTGGATATTTTGGTGCGCAGTGAATTAAATGAGCGCGATCAGATAAGCGACATTGAATCATTAATCATTAACCCCAATAGCGCCCAGCCGATTCCGTTAAGTGCCATCGCTACCATTGACTTACAAATTGGTCCGTCAGCGATTAACCGTATTAGCCAACAACGCGTGGCTATCGTGTCATCGAATTTGGCCTACGGCGATTTAAGTGAAGCCGTACTTCAAGCACAGCAAATATTGACTCAACAGCAATTCCCAAGCTCTATTCAAGCCAGATTTGGTGGCCAAAATGAAGAAATGGAACAATCATTTGACTCATTAAAAATTGCCCTCGTTCTAGCCATTTTCTTAGTGTACTTAGTGATGGCCAGCCAGTTTGAATCCTTGTTACACCCATTATTAATTTTGATTGCTGTGCCCATGGCCGTAGCAGGCAGCATTATTGGTTTATTTATTACCGGTACTCATTTAAGTGTCGTGGTGTTTATTGGTTTAATTATGCTGGCAGGGATTGTGGTCAATAATGCCATTGTATTGGTGGATCGCATCAATCAACTGCGCCAAGAAGGCATGGATAAGCTCACGGCAATTAATCAAGCTGCGCAATCTCGCTTGCGTCCTATCATGATGACCACGTTAACCACAACGTTAGGTTTATTGCCTATGGCAATAGGGATTGGCGATGGCAGTGAGGTCCGCGCGCCCATGGCGATTACAGTAATTTTTGGTTTAAGCATGTCTACCTTGCTCACATTGCTGGTTATTCCTGCCTTATATGCGCTATTTGACCGCAAACAATACACCCAAAATGATGATGAGCTGAATACTGCGGAGACGCCAGCATGAATATCACTCAGCTAGCCATAAAACGCCCCGTAACCACCTGTATGTTCTTCTTAGCCATCATGTTATTTGGCATGGCGGCCAGTAGAATGCTGCCATTAGAAATGTTTCCAGGGATTGATATTCCACAAGTTGTGGTGCAAGTCCCGTATAAAGGCTCTAGCCCAGCAGAAGTTGAACGCGATATAACTAAAGTTCTGGAAGAGTCACTTGCCACCATGAGCGGCATTGAAGAGGTGCGCTCCGACTCGACTCAAGATGGTGCTTTTATACAGCTCAACATGAAATGGGGTGAAGATGTTGCCACTAAGAGCCTTGAAGCGCGTGAGAAAATAGACTCGGTACGACATTTACTTCCCAAAGATGTCGAGCGGGTGATGATCCAACAGTTCTCAACTGCCGATATGCCAGTGCTCACTATCCGCATATCAAGCGAGCGCGAACTATCAAATGCCTTTGATTTATTGGATAAACAGTTACGCAAGCCACTTGAACGCGTTGATGGCGTGTCGAAAGTCACTCTTTATGGTGTTGAACAAAAGCAGATTGAAATCCGCCTTGATGCCGATAAATTAGTGGCATCAAGCCTCAACAGTCTCGATTTACGCTCGCGTTTACTCGCGGAAAACTTTGTCATTAGTGCCGGTACGTTAAGAGAAGACTCGAGAGTGTACCAAGTCTCGCCAAAAGGTGAGTTTACCAGTCTTGATGACATTAATAATCTGGTCATTGTACCGGGTATTCGCCTGCAAGATATCGCTATGGTGAGCTATGCCCTGCCAGAAAAAATTGAAGGCCGACATTTAGACCAAAAATATGCTGTGGGAATTGATGTATTTAAAGAGTCAGGCGCCAATTTAGTTGAAGTATCTGATCGGGTACTCAAGGTCATCGAGCTGGTTAAGCAAGATCAGCAATTTAATGGCATCAAGCTATTCATTATGGAAGATCAAGCCTATGGGGTTAAATCATCGTTAAAAGACTTACTGTTGTCTGGTTTGATGGGAGCTGTATTATCATTTGGGGTGCTGTATCTATTTTTACATAACCTTAAAATGACCTTAGTGGTTATCTCATCTGTACCGATTTCTCTATGTATGACATTGGCCGGTATGTACTTTTTAGGCTACAGCTTAAATATTTTATCTATGATGGGATTGTTATTAGCCGTCGGCATGCTGATTGATAATGCAGTGGTTGTCACCGAAAGCGTGCTGCAAGAAAAACAAGCCGCACACATTGACGATACTTGTCAGAGAAAAGCGAACCAACAAGCCGTGTTAACTGGCGTGGATAAAGTCTCTTTAGCCGTTCTGGCGGGCACCTTAACCACTGCCATCGTGTTTTTACCCAATATTTTTGGCGTTAAAGTGCAGCTAACCATCTTTTTAGAACATGTTGCAGTGGCGATTTGTATTTCGCTTTCAGCATCGTTGTTGGTCGCTAAAACCCTGATCCCATTGATGCTCAATCACTTTCATTTTGATGTCGAAACCACTGCAGACAATAACCGTTTGGGACGATTTTATGAGCGTAGTCTCACTTGGATTTTAACGCGGCCAAAACGTTCTGGAGTCATTGCCTTAGCAATATTAGTGTCAACCGCATTGCCGTTAAGCATGGTGAAACAAGATCAGGGTGACGGGGAAGGTAATGACCGTTTGTACATTAATTATCAATTAGAGGGTCGGCATAATTTAGCGGTTACCGAAGCTATGATTAACAGCATGGAAACCTACTTATATAGCAATAAAGAAAAGTTTTATATTGATGCGGTTTACAGTTATTACGCGCCGCAAGATGCACAATCGACCATTTTATTGCAAAAAGACATCCCGATAGATATTGGCGAACTAAAGAAAATGATCCGCGAAGGCTTCCCTAAGTTTTCCATTGCCACGCCTCAGTTTGGCTGGGGCAATGAAAATAACGGTATTCGTGTGACCTTAACCGGACGATCGACAACTGAGCTCATTCGGATCAGTGAGCAGGTGATGCCATTACTCGACAATATTGAGGGCTTAGTTGATGTGCGCTCGGAAGTGAATGGCGCTCAGCAAGAAGTGGTTGTGGTAATAAACCGCGAAATGGCAGCCAGACTGGATTTAACCTTAAGTGATATTGCTTCAAATATTGCGATCGCGTTAAGAGGCTCGCAGTTACGTTCATTTCGCCATGATCCTAGCGGCGAGCTCCGCATTGAACTGGCCTATGACAAAAGCTGGCAAAACTCGCTTGAAAAACTTAAGCAGTTACCGATTATTCGCCAAGGTGACCGAGTCTATACCCTTGACAGTTTAGCCGAAGCCACTGTAGTTCCTAGATTTGATACTATTCGTCATTTTAATCGCCAAACAGCATTATCCATTGGCGCAAACCTTGAGGATATGACAACCGAAGAAGCGCAAACTAAAATCACTCAAGTCATGGACTCGGTCAACTTCCCTTATGGATACGGCTACTCACTGCGGGGTGGGTTTGAACGCCAAGATGAAGACCAGTCAATTATGGTCGTCAATATGATTTTGGCGATTGCGATGATCTATATCGTCATGGCAGCCTTGTTTGAGTCATTATTGTTACCTACCGCTATTATCACCTCAATTCTGTTCTCAATAACGGGAGTGTTTTGGGCATTGTGGTTAACCGGCACACCCATGTCGGTAATGTCGATGATTGGAATTCTTATTTTGATGGGCATTGTGGTGAATAACGGTATTGTATTGGTTGATCAAATCAATCAAATGACACCTGATTTAGATAAACTAAGTCACACGATTATCAGTGTGTGTATTACACGTCTTCGGCCGGTACTAATGACAGTGGCCACCACGGTACTGGGGTTAGTTCCCTTAGCAATGGGAGACACACAGATTGGCGGCGGTGGCCCCCCCTATTCCCCTATGGCGATTGCCATTATTGGTGGGTTAACCTTTTCAACGGTAACTAGCTTATATTTAGTACCATTATGTTACCAAGCCTTGTATCTCATGCGCCATAAAGCCGCGATAAGATTAGGAGTATCGAATACATTTGCCCAAAAAATACTCCCGTGGACCAAGTAGTTTCTAGGTACTTTAATCTAAAGCGATTAGTGCATGCTAACAGCATTAAGCCGCAATAAGTTTTAGGTATTAAACCCATTTGGCCAAAATAGCTACTCGGACTAAGACATCAGAGCACTTAATACTTAGCGTTAAGTGCTCTGAACCAGTGTAAGCTAGCGAACCGATACTTTAGACCTTTGTATGATTTATCATTGCTGTATATGTGATCAAATTGTTAACCTAGGCAGTACTAGTAACAATAAAACAATTGTTAAGACAGCAATGGGGAATAATAATGAAATTAAGATTTCAACGTCATATCATCGGACTCAGTGCACTCGCTTTGCTAGCACTCACTCAAACAGCTGCCATGGCTGATGATAAATTTAATGATGTGACCATTAAGTCGAAAAAACTCGATAATAATACTTACATGTTTATTGGTGCTGGAGGCAACATTGGAGTTTCTGCTGGCAGTGATGGCATATTGATCATTGACGACCAATATGCCCCCTTAGCCGATAAAATTACCGCGGCACTGAATCAAATTCAACCAGGTGCTCCCAAGTACATAGTCAACACTCATTACCATGCAGACCATACTGGCGGCAATGCTCACTTTGGTGAACAAGGTACAATCTTAGCTCACCATAATGTTCTCAAGCGTCTTCAAACACAAAATAAAATCGCCTCCTCAGCCCTGCCTGTTATCACTTATGGAGACAATATATCCATTCATTTTAACCAAGACACTTTAGAGATTATCCACCTAGGTCCCGGACACACTGATGGTGACAGCGTAGTGATATGGCAAAAGGCTAATATTATTCATATGGGTGATTTATATTTCAAAGATCGTTTCCCATACATTGATTTAGATGCCGGAGGATCGGTGACGGGTTATCGTGAAAACGTCAGCTTGATATTGGATCGTTTAGACAACAAGACCAAAGTGATCCCAGGCCATGGCGATTTAGCCGATAAAAATGCACTGTTTAAATTTAAGCATATGCTAGATGACAGCATTAATTGGATGCGAGGTGAAATTGAACTAGGGAACGATTTAGCCAGCATCAAAAAACAAGGTGTACCAGAAAAATACGCTGATTGGAGCTGGGAATTTATCTCTGCAGATAAATGGATTGAAACTTTATATCAAGATTTATCCACCCAAAGGTAACCTTAGTATCGTTGACGGTTTATCAAGGTAAATCTTGTCGCGTCATATAATTAATCTGATGTGATGGTCTCCAGAGGTTAATGAGCTTGCCTTTATCGGCAAGCTTTTTTTATGCTGTAAAGCCCTAAAAGTAAATTAGCCACTATTAGATGTGCTTACCTAATGAATATAAAAAAGCGTCCAACGGACGCTTAATCATATTATACCCAGAGTTACTGTTTTAACGTTATTAAATAACTAGGGTATTCAGTAACTAGGGTTATTCAGAAACTAAGGTTGTAGCACGATTTTCCAGCAAAACCGGAATACCTTCGGTAATAGGGTAAGCTAACTTATCAAACTTGCAGATAAGCTGTTGTGACTCTTTGTCGTATTCAAGCTTGCCTTTGCATACTGGGCAAGCCACAATTTCGAGTAATTTTTTATCAAATGCCATGAGACAATCCTTTTTTAGTTTGAGCCACTTGCTGTAGTCGGCTCAACAATGCGTGATCAAATTCTGAGTTAAGCTTCGCATTTACAGGTAAATACCACCAGTTTGATTGTGCAAAATCGCGACATTTAACCGCATCTTTTTCAGTCATTAATAATGAATGTTGCACAGATAACGCGTTTAATTGCTTTGCGTCAAAAGCCTGATGATCTGCAAACTCAACGGTTTGTACTACTTTATAGCCTAACTGGCTAATACTACTAAAAAAACGTTGTGGATTACCTATACCAGCCATAGCCACCACACTGTCCTGCTGACTAAATTCATGGTGCAGAAGACTGTTGATCTGGCAAAGCGGCGCTGGCTCCAAAGTCATCAACACTTCACCGTCATAAGCCGGACCGCCATTGTTAATGATAAAATCAACCGAATTTACACGCCACAAACCTTCTCGTAACGGACCTGCGGGTAATAGACAATGATTACCATAACGGCGTTCACCATCGACCAAGGCTATTTCAATATCACGCTCCAAAGCATAATGCTGTAAACCATCGTCACTAATGATGACATCAACATCAAACTCAGAGAGTAAAGCCTGAGCGGCACTAACTCTACTGGCGCCAACAACCATAGGCACTTGAGTACGAGCCACTATCATGGCCGGTTCATCACCAACCTCACAGGCTTTGGCATGATGATTAACAGCCATTACGCCATCAATATTCACCCCATAACCTCGGCTTATCACCCCAGGTTTATAACCATGTTGGCGTAATAACTCAATTAAATAAATCACTGTGGGGGTTTTACCACTGCCACCAGCGGTAATATTACCGACCACTATCACAGGCACGGGTAAAACTTGTGCCTGTTTAAGCCCAAAACGAAACAGTCCACGGCGAATAGTAGATATGAGCCAAAATAAACCGGACAATGGCAGTAATAACCATTTGGCTTGATGACCTTGATACCAAATCCGATGAATAAACTGTTGCATTACAAACACCTAATCATTATTGACTGAACTGCATCTGATAAAGATTGGCGTAAATACCAGCTTGAGCAATTAACTCACTGTGATTACCGCGCTCAACAACTCGACCTTGATCGATAACCAAGATTTCATCAGCACTTTCAATTGTCGATAAACGATGAGCGATAACAATTGAGGTACGGTTATGACGCAGATTATCTAGGCCTTTTTGAATCGCTTTTTCAGACTCAGTATCTAAAGCCGATGTGGCTTCATCTAAAATCAATACTGGGGCATCACGTAACATAGCGCGAGCAATCGCAATACGTTGACGTTGACCACCAGAAAGCAACACGCCATTTTCGCCCACTTGGGTATCGAGCCCTTTTGGCAATGTCTCGATAAACTCCATCGCATAAGCAAGCTCAGCAGCGCGAACTATTTGCTCGCGGGTAACTTCGCCTGGGTAAGCATAGGCAATATTATTCGCTATGGTGTCGTTAAATAAGGTCACTTGCTGCGACACTAACGCCACTTGATTACGCAATGATTTTAATTGGTAATCGTAAATGCTGGTGTCATCAAGGCGAATATCACCGCTTGATAATCCACCATAAAAACGCGTAATCAAACTCGCGATAGTGGACTTACCAGAGCCAGATCGCCCTACTAAAGCGATGGTTTTACCGGGTTTAACTTCAAAATCAATGCCGTTCAAAGCGGGTTTATCTTGCCCAGGATAAGAAAAGGTCACATTTTCAAATGTCAGTTTGCCTTGAACGCGATCAATAGTGAACGGGCCATTATCAGGCTCAGGCGGAGTATCTAATAATTCAAATACAGTAGTACAAGCTGCAATACCGCGTTGAAACTCCGCATTAACTCGGGTTAAGTTCTTAATCGGTTGTAGCATGGCTAACATGGCACCTAAAATAGCCGCAAACGTACCTGCGGTCAGATCGGTTTTCATGCTATCCCAAGTGGCGGCATACAACACAAACGCCAGTGCGAAAGATCCAATAACCATGATCAATGGCTGACTAACAGATTGAGCTACCGCTAGCTTCATATTCTGGTAACGGTTCTGGTCGTTAACTTGATAGAAACGATCAACCTCTGTTTTTTGACCACCAAAGACTAATACGTTTTTATGGCCCTTAATCATCTGTTCAGTCGTTGCCGTTACGCCGCCCATAGCAGACTGGATCTGCTTAGACACCTTACGAAAGCGCTTACTCACAATACTGATGACAACGCCCATAATTGGGCCTATCACTAGTATGCATAAGGATAATTTCCACGAATAATAGAACATAATGCCTAACATGCCGATGGCGGTCATGCTATCGCGAACAATTGAAATTAACGCACTGCCAGATGCTCGGGCAATTTGTTCAGTGTCAAAGGTGACGCGCGAAATCAAATTACCGCTATTTTCGCGGTCGATATAACTTACAGGCAAACGCAGATAATGCTCAAACACTTGTTGGCGCATATCCATAATGAGCTGTGCACTCATAAACGACACACAATAGGTCGACACAAAGTTAGCCAAACCACGTAAGCTGAACATTAAAATAACCGCAATCGGCGCCATTAACATAATGTCTTTATTGGCATTAAACCCACCATGAGTAGGTAAGTCGACTCCTGCCACTATGGCTGGCGTTTGACTAAAACCTTCATCAATAAAAGGTTTAATAAATGCGATAAACGCTGCATCGACAGCGCCATAAGTAATAAGGCCGAGTACAGCCATAATAAACATGGCTTTCATTGGCACGACATAGGTCATCAAACGTTTGAAAACGATCCACATTTCATTTTTAGGTGATGCTGACATTGAATCCAATACTTAACTAACAAACATAAATGATATTCTACTCTGCTTTAAGTGACTCACCAAATCTAAACAAACGGTTATACCAAAATGGAGCCATTTGTTGGCGGTAAGTGGCGATTTTATATTCGCCTTGATCAAAAGTAATACTAATTTGGCCGGCATGACCCGTTTGTAATATTTTGCAGCCCTGCAGTTGATACCTCGCAACAACCTCAGGTTTAGGGAAACCATACTGATTAGAAAAACCAGCGGTAAAAATGGCTAATTGCGGATTGACGCTATCGATAAATGCTGGGGTAGACGATGTTCGGCTACCATGATGCGGCACCAATAAAATATCGGCTCGAATATCAGCCTTTGCTGTAATTAATGTCTGCTCTCTGTCGGCTTCAATGTCTCCAGTTAACAATACTGAAGACAAGCCATCAGACAATTTAACCACACATGAGTTGTTATTATCATTCGATGCCGTTAACGGATTACCAATGAAGTTTAATTGTATACCGCGCCAGAGTATTTGCCCTTTACAAGCTTGTGCGACGGCTGGTGACAGCGATAAAGCTTTGGAGGATATGGCAAAGTCAGCAATTAACCTCGCCAGTGGAAATTGTTCACGCAACACATGCACGCCACCAGCATGGTCATTATCATCATGACTTATAATAATATAATCAATAAAACGGATACCTTGGCTGGCAAGAAAAGGCACTATTGCCCGTTGTGCATAGCTAAAATCCCCATAAGCGGCACCAGTATCGTAAATAATCCCGTGTCGACCTTGCTGTAAAACGACTGCCATGCCTTGAGCCACATCAATAACATGAAGCTGCCATGGTGTTGAGCCTAATGAAGATGATGGCGCAGGCAATATCTCTTGAGTCACTAACTTATTGATGACGATTGGCAGCAGCAATATGGTAACGAAAAAAAGGTAAATTCTCTTTTGCTTTTTAGCCACATGACGACGAATGCTCAACAACATCATCGCAAAAATAGAAAATACCAATCCAGCCAGTTGTTGTTCAGTTAATAGCAACTGATTTACTGGCAAATGATCGCTCAGCTGTAACAACCAGGCAAATGGCTCAAGGCTCATATTCGCCCATTGAAAGATCATCGTACCTAAGTGTTGTTGCGAGTCGCTATCGATACCCAATAACAAAAAAATGCACAACACCACTAACCAAATGTAAAAACTGAGTATCGTTAATGGGATCACCACCAGACTAAACCAAGGCACGAGCAGCATATTGAGCCATATGCTATGAGGTGAAATGCTGCCAAACAAAATGCCTTGCAGTACTCCCAATAGCAGCGCTAATCGCCATTGAATTGACCACAACACACTGAGTCCATGAAGCAGCTTACCTTTAAGTTTTAGGATTTTTTGTACGCATCGCTCAGCCATATTAGAGGAAGATGCAGAAATACTTTTAGCTACATAATCAGTGCCTATCTCTGCCTGCTGCTCAACCGTATTGGCTTGCACCGACAACAAAATAATGGCCAATGCGCCAAACGATAACCATAATCCGGCACCAAGCGATGCAAAAGGATCTACCAGCAACACAAAAAACAAGGCATACACCAATCGATCCCAATGGTGGCTAAACTGCTTAATAAAACTAAAAATGAGCAACAGAAATAACATCAATAAAGCACGCTGCGTAGCAATTGCAAAACCCGATAAATAGCCATACCCAAAGGTAAATATACCCGCTAATATCATGGCGAATTGCATTTTACCTAAATGCTGCCAAGAAAATGCATAACGGCTTATTCCGAGAAAAATGCCATAAAACAAGCCAAAAACGACCGATAAATGTAACCCAGAAATAGCGACTAAATGCCCTGCCCCTGTTTGACGCAATTGCTGCCATCGCGCTGTGGTTAAAGCACTTTTATCACCCAAAATTAACGCTTGTAAAATATCGCCCTGAGCAAGTAGTGCCAATATAGGAGCTAGTTTCTGCGTAACATCTTGGCGTAAAGACCCACCATAACGAATTAAGTCAGCTTGTTTAACGCGGCCTTTGGCAATAATATGCCGAGTAATGAAGTACTTTTGTTGATTAAAGCCTCCTTGATTTTGTATGCTCGAGATCCCTTTCAACTTTGCACTAAATTGCCATATTTGACCGACAACAATTTTATCTGGCTTTTGCCATGTTAATCGGTAATATCGCTGCACATTGTTAAGCGCCCAAGAATCAAAAAAGGCGTCTTGATCAGCTTCAGAAATAACGCGCACATCAAAACTAATCCAGTCGCTGTTTTGGCTAACTAGTGATACTATCTGCGCCTTAAACTCAATTTGTTGCGACTTTTCAGCATATTGATGCATATATAGACAATGAAACAACAGGCTCAGCCAAATGACGGCGAATAAACAGCCAGCCATAAGTGGCCCTTTGCGAAGGCAAAGTAGCATAGCCAAAAATAGAATAGGTAAACACCATAAAGGTGCCAGCGAAGGCCATAACATCGCTGATAAAGAACAGGCGCAAAAGCCATAGATAAATCGATTCATAATGAATTAGTTAAGACATTAATCGACAAATATGCCAAAAAAATTAATACAAAGATTTATGCCCAAACCAGAAACACTCCGTGATCATAAGTATTTACGGGTGTTTGGCAAACTATTACACAAACCTAATTTGTGGGCATTAAATCGCAAATCAGCTCCTGGTGCCTTTGCGGTCGGACTATTTGTGGCTTGGATCCCCATGCCATTTCAAATGGTGGTTGCTGCAGGGTTTGCGATTTTATTTAACGTCAACCTCCCCGTTGCTGTCGCACTGGTATGGATAACTAATCCACTAACCATGCCTATCATGTTTTATGGCGCCTATTTGTTAGGTGCTAAAATCATCGGACATAGAGCGCAGGCATTTCAGTTTGAAGCCACTTGGGCATGGATTGAGGCCTCGTTGTCAACCATAGGTCCTCCCTTTTTGGTGGGTTGCTTAGTATTAGGCATTGTGTCAGCGTTAATCGGTTATATTGTCATTAAAAGTATGTGGCGCTATTCAATTTTATTTAAATGGCAAAAGCGTAAAGGCCAGTAAGCTTTGAATATATTGATCAACTGAAATCACTAAGGCCGCAATAGCGGTCTTTTTTATAACTAAAGCTGTTGATTTAAGTTTTGTGCCATCCGCTATGCTAAACGTGCAATTTTTTGGTCTGTTAATCCACTTTCGTAAATATAACATTAACAAATCCTAATGCTGCAATTAAGCACTCATACACCATTAGGGAGTTTGAACCTGAGCATGGCCAACTGAGCGAAGATTTGGTGGTGGATCAGTGCTACGGGGTACTGAAGCGAAATACTGATGCAGACTCGTTCGGTAAACAAAAACAGATACAGATGTTGTCGTGATTGTTGCTTAGTTAAGCAACGCTGTGATTTATGAGGGGGAATTTGTTTTACACAACAAAGCGTACGTTCTTGTGACTCGCAGCGTCGATAGTTTATCTATTACAAATAAACACAATCAAATCAGTCATTCAAAGGACTGATTAAACACCATTTAGATTAACGGCGGGGACTAGTTAGGTTGCGGTAGGTCCATACAACCAAGTGCAGCGTAAGTAACCCGCTAAAACTAACTGCAAAGAAAAGTAGCGCGATAGATTCTACGCTCTTAGGGGTATCTGCATAACAATACCACCAAAGTGGCCATGTAATTGCGCTCAGTAACGTCAATTGCCACATGCAGCGTTTACAGCGACCAATTTTTTGTTTGAAAACGGAATCAGTACATTGGTTACAAGACATAACAGCTTTCTTTATCATTTATACTCAGAATATTGAGTATCAAACTCACTCGCCAACATGGCATACAGATACTCATCACCCCATGCGCCTTTAAAAAACACATTGTTAATAAAATGGCCTTCACGACGAAACTGCAACTTTTCTAAAAGCGCTGCACTGGCTAGATTGAGGCAATCAGTTTGAGCAATAACTCGATGACGAGATAATTCCACAAACAAATATTGCAATAAACAAGTTAACGCTTGTGCTGCAATTCCCTGTCCTTGAAATGCTGGAGCGACAGTAAAACCCACTTCAACTTGGGTGTCATCAATAAAATGTACCGCCAGATCGACCATTAACAGCTCATGCTGATCACTAATGGCTAATTGATACCACTGCCCTGCTTTAGCAAAATCTTGGTAGTTGGTTAAATTCAATAAGCTTAGTGCGTCTTGATAGTGATAATCCGTCCAACTCTGATATCGAGCAACATTAGGATCTGCTCTATAAGCGGTAAATGCAATTAAATCATCTAAGGTCAATGGCCGGATGATTAAGCTGCCCGAGGTTAACGTTGGACACTTTAGTGGACGCACATTAGCATTACAGTCCATATCAACCTCGTTGGTTCATAGAGCTTATCTGCCCGCCAATGCGGTAGCTGGAGAAATTTTAGTCGCTTTCCATGCAGGATAAATGGTTGCGATAAGGCTCATAAATAGGCCTATTAATAGCACCACTGCCACATCTTGATAATGTAATTCTGATGGTAGGAAATCAATAAAATAAATATCAGAAGCCAATAACTGCACCCCTAAAAGGTGTTCAATGCTGCTCGCAATGGCACTTAAGTTATACGCTAAGCTGACGCCTAACACGCCCCCAATAACACAGCCCATAACACCATTAAGCGCACCTTGCAGAATGAATATGGTCATAATCGCACCACGAGAGAGCCCCATAGTCATTAAAATTGCAATTTCAGACGCTTTATCGCGCACCGCCATTACAAGTGTCGACACGATATTAAAACAGGCCACTGCAATCACTAAAGCGAGTACCAGATACATGACTAAGCGGACTAATTGAATATCTTGGTACAAATGCCCTTGACTGCGAGTCCAATCATTAATATATAAATATTGCTCTTGAGCAAAGCCTAAATCACGGGTAATACTCGCCGCATTAAAGACATTATTGACTTGAATTCGCACACCAGAAACGCCGGTTCCTAACTCAAGTAAATCGGCTAAATAATTAAGCGACACATACGCTTGGGTTGACTCGATTTCGCCGCCCAAATCGTATACACCGGATACCACAAAGCGATGACTCTTAGCTGACGTTAACTGACTACTATTCGTGTCAGGGGTATACATAGCTAAAGTATCACCAACTTTTAAGCCTAATTTTGTCAATAAACTGCGACCAAGCACAATATGGTTGTCATCACCCGCCAATGATTGCCACGCATCATTAGGCATATAATCAGCAATACTCGACACATCTGACTCATGCTTAATATCAATTCCATTGACCGTTAGTCCTTGAAAACCGCCAGGCTTTTGCACTAAACCTTGTAAACGAATAAATGGAGCTACGCCAGTAATTTGCGGCATGTTTGAGGCACTCTTCGCGATAACATGCCAATCGGTAATGGGTTGATTAACACCAACAAGTTCACCGTGTGACACCACGCCTAATAAACGCTCTTGCAACTCTTTTTCAAAACCATTCATGGCCGATAATACGACAATCAATACGCCAACGCCTAAAGCAATACCAGCGGTCGACGCAAAAGAAATAAAACCAATAAAGCCATTAGACTGTCGCGCGCGAAAAAAACGCCAGCCAATGGTTAACGGCAGCCACTTACTCATTCTGCTAACCCTACAGCAGGTGGATTGGCAGTAACTTGAAGCACACCATCTTTCATAGTGAGTTGACGATCCATTTTAGCGGCCAAGCTGTGATCATGAGTCACCACCACAAATGCAGTGCCAAACTGCTGGGCCAACTCGCGGATCATCGCATAAACATTGTTACCACTGCTGGCATCTAAATTACCGGTTGGCTCGTCGGCTAATACCAACTTAGGTTTATTGATTAATGCACGAGCAATCGCTACACGTTGGCGTTCACCACCAGACAACTGTGCCGGAATATGATGCAAACGATGGCCTAAGCCAACACGCTCGAGTAAGTTTTGCGCATCTACCAAAGCTTGCTTTTTATCTCTACCTTGAATGAATGCCGGCATAGCGACATTCTCTAATGCGGAAAACTCAGGTAGCAAATGATGAAATTGATAAATAAAGCCCAAATCTTGATTACGTATTATCGCCTGACGGGCACTAGACAATTGATATAAGTCTTCGCCGTCTAGCATGACGTTACCCGATGTGGGTGTATCTAAGGTACCCATAATGTGTAAAAGCGTACTTTTACCCGATCCTGAACTGCCGACAATAGCCAACTGTTCACCTTTATAAACGGTTAAATCAACCCCAGATAATACCTGAGTGGTCACTTCACCATCATGATAATGCTTACTAACGTGCTGAACCTGAAGTAATACTTGTTGTGTCTGACTCATTATTCGTATCTCAAAGCGGTAGCGGGTTGAACCCTTGCGGCGGACAACGCAGGATAAAGGGTGGCAAATAAGGTCATAAATAATGTGCCCAAAATGATAAGACTCAATTGCGCTAATGAAAATTGCACCGGCAGAGTCTGACCTAAGCCTAAAATAGAAATGCCAAGCGAGGTTAATATTTCATTTAAATTGAGGGTTAACACTATGCCAGCAATAGTACCAAGCATTAGCCCTAACAATGCATTAAGGGAGCCCTGGACAATAAAAATCGTCATTACCGAAGTAGTCGTTAACCCTTGGGTTTTTAACACCGCAACATCGGTAGTTTTATCCACGACCATCATCACCAATGCTGACACAATATTAAATGCAGCCACAGCCACAATTAAACTGAGCATCAATGACATCATATTTTTTTCCATCTTTACCGCCGAAAATAAATGACCGAAATCTTGGCGCCAATCACGGGTTTGAATGTCAATATTTTGCTTGGCAAATCCGGCAACCACTTTCGATGCTAGTGTCGGGGCCGAGAAAGGATCTTTCAAATATACTCGCAGCTCATTTATAGTATTACTGTCTTGACGCATCAACTTACGCGCATCCTTGTAATGCACATAGGCCACGCTCGAATCGACTTGCGAGCCCATTTCAAAAATACCCGCAACGGTAAATTTACGCTGACTAGGTACTGGACCCATTGGAGAGTACACCACACCATCACCACTTAGCACCCTGACCCGGTCACCCGTTTTTACATCTAATTTACGGGCAAGATCAGCTCCAAGGACAATTAAATACTTGCCGGCCTTTAAGGTTGAAAAGGCATCGGAATAAGTATGTGAAGCAATGCTCGACAGGGATTGTTCAAGCTCTGGATACACCCCATACATCTGAATCGCATGGATATTACTGCTCGATTGGATCATAGCTTGAGTGGTTGCACTAGGCACAATGCCGCGAATTTTTTGTAATAAATATTTATCAGCCAATAGACTCTGGGTGCTTTGCTGCCAATCACGAAATCCCATGTCACTGATCAAGGTCATCTGTGGCACAGCACCTAAAATACGATTTTTGAGCTGACCTTCTAAGCCATTCATGACTGAACTCACCACGATCAATGCTGCCACACCTAAAAAAATACCCGACACTGCAAAAAAGGTAATAAAAGAGGCAAAAGCATTCGCTTTTCGGGCTCGCCAGTAACGGTAGCCAATAAAAAATGAAAATCCTAAATTCATAAAAAAATACTAATCCTGTGCGCCAGTTTAGGCGTATTAGTCAGACAATCGGGCTAAATGATGACATGAAAACAACAAGCCAGCGTGTATGACTTGCTAAATCATTAAGTTGGGCACGATAATAGGGCTATTAGTGTGATAAATAAAGAGGCAAACCTTGATACCTGACAGCAATTCTTATTTTAGTGTGCCTCACCACTTTAATGTGTATCTCACTTTGTGGGATCCAAAGCGTGCCTTACCCACAGATGATGAGCTTAGAGACATGCAATCTGTTGGGTTAAAACTACTAACAGAAGTGAAAAGTCTTGAAGCCAATTGTTTACTGCAGCTGCGAAATTTAGACAATGATGCTAAAGCTGTGGTCGATTTTTTAAAGCTACAATCACGCAAAGTCGATTTAGTATTACAACATGTGCTTGAAAAAGAAGTGCAAGATGGCGAGTTATTTACAGGCGATCAGTTTGGTGGCAGTGGCGTGAGTATCATTTCATCACGTCCATTGGATATCAATGACCACGTTAAAACCCACATCTACTTGCACACGGAATTAGTTGCCATATTGTGTATTTGCCAAATAAAAACCTGTACCCCTTTAGCAACAGATGATGCCATAGAAACCCCATATTGGCGCTGTGACCTTGAGTTTAGTCAAATACTTGAGGATGATATTGAGCAATTAGTTAAAGCAAGCTTGAATGTACAACAAAAAATGCTCAAAAAACGCAAACAGACTATCGATAGGCAGCGCAGCTGAAGCATCCCCTCATTCAATACGACTTGATCGCAAACGGAACTGACAAAGATTTTAATGAACCTATTTAGTGTACTCACGCCGCCGAGTGTAAAAAAAGGCCAACAAACGCAAACTTTGGCAACGTTAGGTGGGGTTTCACAAGCCATCACCCTTGCTAACTTAATTAATAACCATGCTGGTACCAGTATTATTGTCACCCATGACACGCCCAGTGCGCTGTCACTTGAGGTTGAGCTGAGTTATTTATTAAATCACATCAATATCAATGTGTGTTTGTTTCCCGACCGTGAAACCTTGCCTTACGATAGTTTTTCGCCACATCAAGACCTGATTTCACAGCGTCTTGAAACCTTGGCCAATATTGGCCAAAGTCAGCATAATGTGGTGATAGTGCCAGTAAACACTTTAATGGTTCGCTTACCGCCTAAATCATTTATGACTGCTAATGTCATGGTGCTTAATAAAGGTGATACTTACAGTTTACAGCAAGCCAGACAGCACCTTACCGACACAGGCTACCATTTAGTTGATCAAGTCTATGAGCACGGTGAGTTCGCTATTCGTGGTTCTATTATTGATATTTTCCCTACCGGATCGAAACAACCGTTACGCATAGAACTGTTTGATGATGAAGTGGAATCGATCCGCTTTTTTGATGTTGATACCCAGCGTTCAGGCATGGCTCGTGATGCCATTCGCATGCTACCCGCGAAAGAGTTTCCTACCGACAGCAATGCCATTGAAGGTTTTAGACAACGTTATCGTCGTCGCTTTGAGGTGATCTCAAAAGAGGCAGAGTCGGTTTATCAACAAGTTAGTCGTAATTTAATGCCTGCCGGCATTGAAAACTACTTACCACTGTTTTTCGATGATATCGCCACACTATTTGATTACTTGCCACAAGATAGTCAACTTATCACTTTAGGCGATATTGAAAAAGCCAGCTTAGCCCACTTACATGAAGTGAATGTCCGTTACGAAGACCGACGAGTCGATCCTCTGCGGCCATTACTGGCACCACAAGAACTTTACTTGCTTAATGATGAGTTATTTTCGGCATTTAAGTCCTATAACCGCACGCAGTTATTACAGCAGTATATTGCTAGCGATACTAACAATGCTGGCGAGCCGTTGGCAGAAGTTGCACTGCCTAAACACACTCTTGTAGCCAACGTTGAAAAACTGCCCGACATCAATGCCAATCATAAACTCAAGCAACCGCTGATTGCGTTACAAGAATATTGTCAACAGCACCCAGCCTTAGTATTTAGTGCGGAATCAGAAGGTCGCCGTGAGGCCTTATTAGAGCTATTTGCTAAAATTGGCATCAAACCTAAACAGTTTGATCATCTTAATGATTACTTAGCCGCCGAAGACCGTATTGGTTTAATCGTGTCCCCGCTCTCGCGTGGGTGTGTACTAACCGACACAACAAAAGGTGCCGTGAGCATCATTTGTGAAACCGAGTTATTTGGTCAACGTATCTCGCAGCAACGTCGCCGCGAAAAACAAAAACAAGTTAGTTCAGATGTATTAGTTAAAAACTTAGCCGAACTTAAAGTCGGTCAGCCCATAGTGCATCTTGAACATGGCGTGGCCTTATACCAGGGGTTAGAAACCCTTGATACCGGCGGCTTAGTCGCCGAATATTTAAAACTGGAATATTCTGGTGGCGACAAACTGTATGTGCCCGTGTCATCACTGCACCTTATTAGCCGCTACAATGCCAGTGCCGACGGCAGTACTCATCTTAATAAGTTAGGTAACGAAACCTGGGCAAAAGCCAAGAAAAAAGCCATTGAACGTATTCGAGATGTGGCAGCTGAATTACTTGATGTATATGCCCGTCGCCAAGCTCGTCCAGGCGAAGCGATGAGTATCGATGAACAAGAATACGCTCAATTCAGCCAAGGTTTCCCCTTTGAAGAAACGGTTGATCAAGAAAGCGCCATTCTTGCGGTACTTGAAGACATGCAAGCGCCATTAGCTATGGACCGTTTAGTCTGTGGTGACGTGGGCTTTGGCAAAACAGAAGTGGCCATGCGCGCAGCATTTGTGGCGGTGAATGCCGGTAAACAAGTGGTAGTATTAGTGCCAACAACCTTGTTGGCGCAGCAACATTATGAAAACTTTACCGACCGTTTCGCCGATTGGCCCATAGTGATTGAAGTCATGTCGCGCTTTAGAACAGCCAAAGAGCAAAGCAATGTGGTTGAACAATTGTCTGAAGGCAAAGTCGATATTGTTATCGGCACTCATAAATTACTGTCATCAGAAGCTAATTTTGAAAATCTTGGCTTACTGATTATCGATGAAGAACACCGCTTTGGCGTGCGTCAAAAAGAAAAAATTAAAGCACTTAGAGCCAACGTCGACATTCTTACTCTCACAGCCACCCCTATTCCGCGAACCTTAAACATGGCCATGTCGGGTATGCGAGATTTATCGATTATCGCTACGCCTCCGGCTAAACGTTTAGCGGTTAAAACCTTTGTGCGCGAATATGATAAGGCCACCACACGGGAAGCCATATTGCGTGAAATTTTACGTGGTGGCCAAGTGTATTATCTGCACAATAATGTTGAAACTATCGAGAAAACCGCACAAAACATTCGCGATTTGTTGCCAGAAGCGCGCGTGATTACTGCCCACGGTCAAATGCGTGAGCGCGATCTTGAGAAAGTGATGTCTGATTTTTATCATCAACGCTTTAATGTACTGGTGTGTACCACCATTATTGAAACCGGCATCGACGTGCCCAGTGCCAACACCATTATGATTGACCGAGCAGATATGTTTGGTTTAGCGCAACTGCATCAGCTCCGTGGTCGCGTTGGGCGCTCGCATCACCAAGCTTATGCTTACATGATGACCCCGCATCCTAAACGCATGACCCCAGATGCACGTAAACGTCTTGAAGCGATTGAAGCCTTAGAAGATCTTGGAGCCGGTTTTTTACTGGCGACTCAAGATTTAGAAATTCGCGGTGCAGGTGAATTGCTCGGCGATGAACAAAGTGGCCATATTTCAAAAATTGGCTTTAGTTTATACATGGAAATGCTGGAATCTGCCGTAAAGGCCCTCAAAGAAGGAAAAGAGCCTTCTTTAGCTTATATGATGAGCGCCAAAGCAGAAATTGATTTACGTATTCCAGCGTTATTACCTGAAGACTACGTCAGTGACGTTAACATGCGTTTGTCACTTTACAAACGTATTGCTAACTGCGAAACAGATAGCATGCTTGATGAGCTTAAAGTCGAATTTATCGACCGTTTTGGTATGTTACCTCAACCAACGCGAAATCTAATGGCGCTCACGCTATACAAACACCAGGCAACGGCATTGGGTATTGCCAAAATAGAAATGCACGCTAAAGGCGGCAGTGTTGAATTTGGTCAAGAAAATCACGTCGATCCAATGTTTATTATTGGTTTGTTGCAAAACCAGCCACAAATCTATCGAATGGACGGGCCAAATAAGTTAAAGTTCAATATTCCTGCTGAAACAAGCAAAGAGCGTCTTGAGCTCATCAGTACCTTGCTTGAACAGTTCGCTAAACATCAAATTTTGGAGACAAATAGTGCTTCGTAAACTTGCGATTACTATCGCCGCTATCACAGCGCTATCCCACAGCTTTTCAGCCCATGCAGAATCATGGTTTGAAGTTGAAGTGTTTGTATTTGAACGCCAACAACCCTCTGTTGAAAAGTGGTTAAATGCCGCACCTCCCAAACTGAGTAACGATACGGTAGATATTATTACCCCAGTGATCAGTACCGACATCACCGGAGTGGCCGTTGGCTTAAATGGTTGTACTTCAACCGACTGGACCAATGGTGCTAGCAATTGTAATGATCCAATAGTCAGCAATACTACGGTCACCTATCCAAGCCAAGTTCCATTTAATATCGGAGCTAGCTCGCCACAACAGGCATACTTAAGTCAAGGGCCACTGTTGCTGGCTAATAGCCAAGGTCAATTTAGTGACTTAATTAGAACCATTAGCCGCGAACCGTATGTTAAAGGGCTAGTGCATTTAACTTGGCAGCAAAATATGCAATCTCGTCGACGAGCTAAGCCTATCCGTATTTTTGGTGGTAAGGATTTTTCAAAGAGTTTTGAATATCATGGTTTAAGTGTTAAAAAGCCAAATCCAGCAGAAACAAAACCAGGTACAGAGTTTGGTGCATTAGGTGATGTTTATGAAGCGCCGAAGATTAACCCGGTCTGGGAATTAGACGGCTCAATTAACATTTACCTCAGTCATTATCTTTACATTGAAAATAATTTGGCCTTGCGTAAACCGACTCAAAAAATGGTGGAATCGAGTCCTTTGGAGTTTAACGAATATTCAGCGTTAGACATTGAAGGTAAAAAACAATTGGCGCCTTACTTAGAAAGTATTCCACTGATCCAAAATCGACGGGTTCGCAGTGGTGAAATCCATTATTTTGATCACCCACAATTGGGTATTGTGATGCAAATTCGTAAAATGGCTCAACCCACTAATGTGAAACCGATTGATTTAACAGAACGTTCTACCACTAATCAAGCTGTGCCATATACAGGTTAATAGCTGAGTATCTGACAAGCAGATAATTAAAAACCGGATCGATTGATCCGGTTTTTTTGCTTAATACCAAGCTCATTTACTATCGAAACTGTTTATAACGACTGCGCCATGGCTGTGATATCGGATGCCAATTGTTGCGCTGCCTGCCACCGAGTTTGCTGCTCAAGTGCCTTTAGTGTTTGCTCTGCATCGCCTTTTAACGTTAGAGCGGTATGCATAGGCTCTGCAGCGGGCCAATCAAACTCGGTTAATAAAGCCTTTACACCAACGGGGTCGTTACATACCAAAATCATGTCACAACCCGCATCTAATGCCGCTTTAGCCCGCCCAAGATAATCACCGGCAAAACTCGCGCCCTTCATGCCTAAATCGTCAGAAAAAATAACCCCATTAAAGCCTAATTGTTGACGTAAAATGGTCTGTAACCAATAAGGTGAAAACCCCGCAGGATTAGGATCAATATTAGAATAAACAACATGTGCAGGCATAACACCTTGCAACTGCTGTGATCCAATCAGTTGGGTAAACGGCAACATGTCGACATTTTCCAGCTGTTCTTTACTGCGCGGATCAACAGGCATTGCAATATGTGAATCGGCAGCGACACTGCCATGACCAGGAAAATGTTTACCTACGGCAGCCATCCCGGCTTCATTCATGCCAATAATAAATTGTTGGGCTAACACGCTAACTTCATCAGCAATAGCACTAAAACTGCGTTTACCAATCACCTCACTGATACCATTTACGTCTAATACGGGCGCAAAACTTAAATCGATGTCACAGGCTAAAAGCTCAATAGCCATTAAAAAACCACACTCCTTCGCCCATTGTTTAGCTAATGTTAAATCGCCTTTAGCAGCAGGTAAAATATCACCCATAGCAGGAATTAAACTAAAGCCTTCACGAAAACGTTGAACTCGACCACCTTCGTGATCAACGGCAATTAATAATTCAGGACGAATAAGACGAACTTGCTTAACCAGTTCAATTAGTTGACTTTTACTTTCAAAGTTACGACTAAATAATATAATACCACCCACCTGAGGGTGCCGTAATTGCTCGGTTTCAAGCACAGATACTGCTAAACCTGCAAGATCCATCATTAAATAGCTCAAACCTTTCTCCTATCTATAAAGCTGACGACTTTGTCAGGTTAACCACGTCAAATAACCCATTAAGTATAAGACTGGCTAATGTGAAAATAATGCATCAAAAAATCTAATGAACTAACATTGATTAATGTGTGGGATACTCTAGCAGGAATAAGAGATAAACCGCCAACATTACATGTGACGATTATACTCACTTATAACGAAAACAATAAACGACTCAGCAAGGGTTAAACAACATGATTAGTGTATTTGACATGTTCAAAATTGGTATCGGTCCTTCTAGCTCTCATACTGTGGGTCCTATGAAAGCTGGTAAAATTTTTATACAGCATGTCGCTGATAATAATTTATTAGCGAATACCGACGAGTTACAAACAGAATTATTTGGATCCTTAGGTCAAACAGGCAAAGGCCACGGCACAGGTAAAGCGGTTATTTTAGGCCTAATGGGTGAAGACCCAGAAACCGTCGATACCGATGCCATTGATGCCATTTTAGAGACAGTGTCTACCAGCCAAAAGCTTACCTTGGCAGACGGTCGTCAGGTTAAATTTACTCGCGAAGACGGTGTTACCTACCACAGACGTAAAACCTTACCCGCGCATGCTAATGCCATGACCTTATATGCTTTGTCTAAAGGCGAATGCATATATCAACGTACTTATTATTCTGTTGGTGGTGGTTTTATTCTCGATGAAGATGAAATCACTCAACAAAATGCATCTCCAGCAACGCCAATTGAACAAGCACCTTATGACTTCAATAGTGCCCTGCAATTGCTGCAACTGTGTTGTGATAATGGCTTAAGCATTTCATCATTAATGATGGCCAATGAACTTAGCATTGCCAGTGAAGATGAAATCAAGCAAGGTTTGTGGAAAATTTGGCAAACCATGAAAAACTGCGTTGAACGCGGTTATCAAAAGGAAGGCATATTGCCAGGCGGTTTAAAGTTACGCCGACGTGCTCCCGCGCTCTACCGCCGCTTAAAAGCAGAAGGACGCAATAACACTGACCCATTGACCGCCATGGACTGGGTTGATTTGTTTGCTTTATCGGTTAATGAGCAAAATGCAGCAGGCGATCGCGTCGTAACCGCACCCACAAACGGTGCTGCGGGGATTATTCCTGCGGTATTGTGTTACTACGACATGTTTGTTCAAGAAGTGGATATCGATGTATGTAGTCGCTATCTGTTAACCGCTGCTGCTATTGGTATTTTGTACAAGAAAAATGCCTCCATTTCTGGCGCCGAAGTCGGTTGCCAAGGCGAAGTAGGCGTAGCCTGTTCAATGGCAGCCGGTGCGTTAACTGAAATTATGGGCGGAACTGTAGAACAGGTTGAGAATGCCGCTGAAATTGGCATGGAACATAACCTAGGCTTAACCTGTGATCCTGTTGGCGGCTTAGTGCAAGTGCCTTGTATTGAACGTAATGCCATGGGAGCGGTAAAAGCGATTAATGCTTCACGTATGGCGCTGCGCGGCGACGGTAATCATAAAGTCTCACTGGATAAAGTGATTAAAACCATGATGGAAACTGGTAAAGATATGCGCAGTAAATATAAAGAAACGGCCAAAGGCGGTCTTGCGGTGAATATCGTCGAATGTTAATTCACGCATAAAGTAAATGAAATCAAGTAACAATGCCTGTTAGTAACCCTAACAGGCATTTTTTATATGTTAAACAATATCGAGGATCTGTGAATAGCGACTTATTGAACTCACAAGCAGTTATATCTAATGGCTACGAACAATCGTCAACCAAGGTAGTGACTACCATGAGCTAGCGCTAACCTGGTGATTATTGAGCTTGAATTGGCTCAACATAGGCTTTGGTTCCCCAAAGTGGCACTGTCGAAAGACTATGCTTAAAACTTCCTGATGTTTCTTTAGTGGAATAAGAAACATACATCAGGGTTTGATTTTCAGCATCGAAGATCCTTCTAATCTTCATTGATTTGAAAAAAATACTTTTTGATTTTTTAAATACCACTTCACCTGATTTACTCTTATCTATTTGTGCAATCATATCCGCAGTGATCTCACCAGTTTGTCTGCAAGAGATGGAGCTATCACTTGGGTCTGAAAAACTCAGATTGGCTTCGATTGAGGCGATATGACAAGTTACACCAGAGACAATTTCATCTTTTAAAATATTTAGTTTTATATCTTGCGTAGTAAACATTCCCAGTGAAACATCACCAACTTCGTTATCAGAGCACGCAGTAACAAGTGTAGCTAAACATATCGCGGTAAGTATTTTTTTCATCAGTAAACCTTATAAAATTGGACAGTAATTATCGTCAAAAGAGCTTGCCTATATCTTCGCACCGCCTCATTACACTTAATTAAGGGCTTCATAAGGTCGAGCCCTTGGCTGACAAGGTTGCTAACCTACAGGCTATTTGTTCGCATAATAACGAGCCTTTATCTGTTAAATGTAATCTCGTTAAAATGCGCTTTGAGCACAACGAGTTAAACCTGCTGTTACCGAACCAAAATAATCACCCACCACGACTTTGGCATTTGGATACACACTCGCAATTCTATCGTATATCGCTGGGCTTCGGGCTGTACCGCCTGTGACATACACGATATCAGGAGTGGTTGGCATGTCGCAATCTTGTTGTTCCGCTTTAGTGATAGCCGTTTGCATTGCTTGTTTCATTAACGCCTCAACTTTAGCGAGAGGATCATTGATGGCTTGCGCAAACTGCGCTGCACTTAGAGGGACAAACAAGCCTTTTTCAATAAAATCCAATGGGCATTGAATCGTGTCATGATCAGACAAACTGATCTTCGCCGCTTCAGCTTGACGGACAACTTGATAGCTCATTTGATTTTTTTGTACTTTTTGTAAACGAACTAATCGCTCAGGTTGCTGAGCTTCCTTAATTAACTGCTCAACTAATTTGCGCGACTGTAAACTAACAAAATCACGTTGAGCACTGATGTCATTTACCGCAACCGAGTTCCAAAAAGGCGTTCTTGGCATAGGTTTACCATTAATCATTAAGGTGTCAGCACCAAAACTTGGCATTAAGCCTGTCATTGCCAGTGCGATATCTAAATCATTACCGCCGATACGTTGGCCTGAATGGCCAAAGCAGTCCGACGTTCGGTCTTGTTGATGAATATGTGACGGGCCCATTTTTACTACAGAGCAATCAGTGGTACCACCGCCAACGTCAACGACAAGCACGGTATTGTCATCGTTAAGATTTGACTCAAAATCCATCCCCGCCGCTAAGGGCTCAAATAAAAACGTTACATCAGTAAAGCCCGAACGCGTCGCCGCTAGACGTAAAATAGCTTCGGCCTGCAGATTACTTTCTTCGCCACCAATGCCTTGGAAGTTAACTGGTCGACCGATCACCGCATGGCTCGCTGATGTCAGTGATTTGGCATTTAATGCCTTATCGGCTAGGGATTTAACGTGCTGCATCATCAAGGTGACAATGTCTTCAAATAAGGCAATTTGCTCAACACGCAGGCCATTAGCACCTAAAAAAGATTTTGGTGAACGCACATAAAAACCTTCTTCAGGCATCTCCAAATAGGCATCTATTGCAGCTTGTCCAACAAACACGGCTTGCTCGTTTGGTGACAGATCTAGCTCATGGCGCATTTGTTTTGCCCGCATCAATTGCGAACTGCGTAAATGAGAATACTGCGCTTTTAAATGTTCAGGTAAGCCCCAATATACAGCTTCGGCTATTAGCTCGCGGTCCATCGCATATAATGTTGACGGCATGAAATCTGAGTCCGCTGATAATGGCAATAATGCCACTGCATTATCAATCATTACCCCAATCGCGCAGTTAGCACTGCCATAATCGAATCCAACAAACATCGGCCTACCTTTAGTCATTCAAATAAAAAAAGCGCTCAAAATAGCATAATAATCGGTTTTGCTAAACCATTTATGCGGTTTTGTACCAAGGAAAAGCTTAGCCCATCAATAAATCTGTCATAAAAGCTCATAAACTAAGTGCCACAGAGTATTTCTCCATTAATACTTTTAGTTAGATAGTGATAATTCAATATGTCGCATATCAATCTTCTAACAGGTCTCATTGCATCTTCGGCTTAAAAATTGCTCAATTGACTAAGAGTTATCTTGGTTATCCTTTAATGCCTGAGTGTTGCAAGAAGCCTACGATAAACATGGTCCATTAACTGAACGTGTACGGTTGTTAGGTATTTTTCGAGTAGCATGGAGAGTTTTTTAAGGCTCGTGTTGCCTCTGTATGGCGCGCAATTTTATTATCCAGCAATGGCGAAAATACAAGATAAGGTGATTCATCTACAAGAAAAGCTTGATGTTATTTATCTAGCGTTAATCAAGGAATGGGTTCGCTGTAATGTATTTTTAGTCAATCAGTGACAACTTAGTGAGCTTCGATGATAACGGCGCTCTGCCACAAAAAAGCCCATCGGCAATGATGGGCTTTAACTGTTTAGTTCACTCTTTAGTTTAACGGTTAACCTTTACTGTTTACTGTTTACTTTTTCTTGGGCTTTACGCTGAGCTTCTTTGTGCTGACGGCGTGCATCAATGACTTGCTTTACGTCACTGCCAATATGAACTTCGCCACGTTGTTTGGCTAATTGAACTTGACGCTCACGCTCAATAAATCTCTGACGCTGCTCAGCGGGTACCTTATCGATGCAATGCGGGCAACTCACGCCTTGAACATAAGCATCAGTTTGCTTTTCAGCTTCAGTTATCGGCATACGACAAGCATTACACTGATCGTATTGACCTTTTTCAAGGCTGTGATTCACCGCCACGCGGTTATCAAATACAAAACACTCACCTTCCCATAGGCTTTGTTCTTGCTCGACTTCTTCAAGATATTTTAAAATGCCACCTTCAAGATGATAAACCTCATCAAAGCCCTGCTCTTTTAAATAAGCCGTCGATTTTTCACAACGAATACCACCAGTACAAAACATCGCCACTTTTTTATGCTTAGCAGGATCGAGGTTTTGTTTAACGTACTCAGGGAACTCACGAAACGTCTCGGTAACAGGATTGACGGCATTTTTAAATGTGCCTATCTTCACCTCGTAATCATTACGAGTATCAACCAGCACCACATCAGGATCTGAAATCAGGGCATTCCAGTCTTTCGGCTTAACATAGGTACCTACCACTTTACGCGGGTCGATACCTTCAACGCCCATAGTGACGATTTCTTTTTTAAGCTTTACTTTGGTGCGATAAAATGGCATTTCATCATCAAAAGACCACTTGGTGACAATGTTATCTAGACCTGGTTGTGTGTCTAACCAAGTCAATAAATCTTCAATCGCTGCTTGGGTTCCAGCAACGGTGCCATTGATCCCTTCTTGGGCCAGTAACAAGGTTCCTTTGATATCATGTTGTTCCATCACAGTCAGCAATGGCTGACGAATAGCTTCAAAATGAGGTAAGGCAACAAATTTATATAATGCGCACACCGCAACTTTAGAGCTGGGTTGCAATGTCTCTGGCTGAGAGTGTTGAGTAAGGTGTTGATGAGTGTCTTGCATAACAGTGGCGTCTCCGCTAGCTGGAACTTAATTTCCAGTGCATATAATAAGGTCCGCACACAGTGTGCAGACTCAAAAAAACGGCCGAAAGTATACCTAAATCACACTAAAAAAAATACTAAAACAATTCCAACCACGGTTTTCACTGTGATTTGCATTTTATTTTGGGATTTTTATCTCTAAAGCGTTACTCTATTAGTAAGACTTAATTTTATATGACATCTAATGAATTGTGCCATTTTATATAGCTTTCGTCGCTGCCCATATGCAGTGCGCGCCCGTATGGGGATACATTTAAGCCAGCTAAACCCACTAGTACGTGAAATTGAACTTAAACATAAACCTAGGGAGATGTTAGCGATATCAGCCAAAGGTACTGTGCCCGTATTAGTCACACAGGACAACCAAGTGATCAGTGAAAGCATTGATATCATGCGCTATGCATTAACTGAGTATCCTGATATTGCAACCCATCACTTAACGCCTGGCGAGTATCAATCGCTATTGTCATGGTTAGATAAGCCCACAACGACAAGGCTCATAAATGCTAACGATTGTGACTTTAAGCCTTGGCTAGATAAATACAAGTATGCAGACAGGTACCCTGAATACAGTCAACTTTACTACCGACAACACGCTGAGCAGTTTATTCAGTTACTGGAAAATCAGTTACAAAAACACCTGTATTTGTGTACCGACACGCCTACTTTAGCCGATTTTGCTATTTTCCCCTTTATTAGGCAATTTGCTAATGTTGAACCTGCATGGTTTAACGGCATGCCCTACCCTAAAGTCCATACTTGGTTGGCCACGCTAGTCAATAGCCGATTATTTATTCTGGCGATGTACAAATATCCATTGTGGTTACCACAACAAAATAAGATCCAGTTCAAACATTCAACGAATGATGATGGACGCGTCATACCTTAGTGCAAAAATTAAAAAATTATGAATATTTAATGGTTTACAGGCTATGAATTGGTTTATTTTTCAAGTAAATTAAATAACATAAACAATGAATAGCAGTTAGAGAAAATGGATTTTTATTCTTTTGACTACAGATTTCAATTGTAAACTTATACTTAACTAAGTCATTGCTGGAACGCAAAGGAACATGACATGGATAATATGGACATTACGTTAGTCTTAATGCTTATTGCATTATTGATTTTACATATTCACTTTTGCTATCGAGCCTTAACGTCGAAAGCACATATCAAAAATGCCCAACGGATTGTGTGGTCTTCACTCAGTTTGTTAATGGGGCCGTTAGGTTATTATGTTTATCAGAACATGATCCCACTTGAGTTCTACGAATAGCCATTGACATAAATGCTTTTATTAGCTTATTGAATCGCCAAAACGAGCCTCATTTTATATTCGTTAAAGTAAGGCTCATATCTTGTATTGGCTTAGCTTATAAATAGCGAGCGAATTGCTGACCTTCTTTTAGTGGTTTTATTGGCGCAGTTACCGCAGGTGTTCCCACATATAAAAAACCAACAATTTGGTCTTGCTTAGACAAGCCTAATTGTTGGTGTACATTAGCATCAAAAGCAAAATCACCAGTGCGCCATACTGCACCGAGTCCAATGGCAAAAGCGGCTTGTTGCATTGCCATTGTGGCGCAACCAGCTGCAATTTGCTGTTCCAAAATGGGGACTTTATCGTGTACTTGTGTTTTTGCAACCACAGTAATGACCATGGGGGCGCGATAAGGCATATTGGCCACTTTGGCGAGAAATGCTTCATCGGCTCCCGTTATTTTAGCGGCGTCAACGAAAATGTCTGCCAATTTAGCTAAACCATCATCAATTGCGATAATAAATTCCCATGGGTTCAATGCTCCATGATCAGGCACTCTTGCAGCGGCATTGAGCAATAATGTAAGTTGCTCAGCATTTGGTGCTGGGGCAATTAGGCGTGGTGTAGACTGGCGAGTCAGGAGTAGTTGTGTTGCGTCCAAGATACGCTCCTTTGGAATGAATTCAGGTACCGATATTAACAAATATCCCACCTATTGGGTGGGATATATTCAAAACAGGGTTGATCTTTTTGGACTCAATTAAAACAGATCCTAGTTAGGCATTTTTTAAAAAACGCTGAGCGATAACATAATCAACACTGGTGTAGCGCCCGCCCCCTAGTACAAAGAGAGCAAACAACATGATGAGATAGGTCATAGCAAACTCAATACCATTATTAAGGATAACCAAGTTACCTGAGCTGGTAAGCCATTCATAGTTACCATGCTGTTGTAAAATAGACTTGGCCGCAGCCAACTTTTCCGCTGATGCTAATACTTGCTCATTTGCTAACCACGAACTGGGATCGGCAATGGCTAACCAACCATTAGGTAAGTGCACCGCAAAAGCGGCTACGCACATGGTCATCATCATAGGCATTGCAACCATGCGAGTAGCAAGTCCGATTAGCAGTAAAAAACCACCAAACAATTCTGTACCTGCTGCCATTGCTACCATGACATCGGGCATAGGCAAACCCAATCCCCAATCTGGATTACCAAACCAAGCGGCGGAGTCTTCAAAATGTGATAATTTGTTATAACCTGCTTGCATTAACACAGGTGCCAAATAAATTCTCAATGCTAATGGCGCAAAACCTTGAATGTGTTTAATGACATTTAAAAACTGTTGATATAACCCGCTAAGCATTTGCATAATCATCCCTACTGATCTCGTTATTACTACAAGAGACCCGCTAAGAATAGAAAAGATTTCAGCTGAGGCTATGATACTCATTAGATGCTTGTTTATTTGTCTAAATGAAGCTCAGTTAAATCATCCACTAACTCTGTTAGTTTTTTATCGAAATGCTTACGTTGTTTTGGACTAAAAGTGCGATTTAAAGTAATCAACATTGAACCGAATTTTCGGGTATTTTCAGTTACATTATCTCGATAGACTTGAGATTTTAGCTCGTCAGGTGAAACCATCAACAACGTCATTTGTTGAGTAAAATATTCTGTTTGCTGGCGGCGTTTCAGTGCTTGTTCAAATTGGCTCAACCACTCATGGCGATACTCTAACCACATATCTAATGTTGCTAAACGTTCAGTATTGGCTTGGTGAATAATACCTTTTTGCTCATCTGTCACATTCCCTGTCCATTCAGATAATTGCTTCGCGATTCTTTTGTCTGAGTCGGTTATCAATTCGGCTTGATCTTTACCTGCATATTCTTCAATTAACTCTCGCTGTTCTTTTTTCAGCTGCACTAAAATCTGCTCCACTTGTTCATCGCTTAGACTCGCAATAAGAGGTAACAGATCTGGCATAACAAAATCGAAAATACGATACCAATGAGCTTTTGCCATTGAGACTTGTTCAAGCCATAACTCTGGCGTCATGGTCTGCTGATTGGTTAAGCTTGATAATAATGACAGTTGATCACGATAACGTGGCAACTCTTGCTGGCGATGCCAGACGAGAAAAGACTCAACAATGAGATCAAATTTGTCTTGTTGCTCTGAGGTTAAGTCTACGTATTCTTCAACTTCCCACTCAATCGCCCAATCCAAAAAGAAGTAACTTACTTTAGTTGAGCAGCCAACAAAAAATAAACTACTTAACAGCAGGATAATTAATTTTTTAGACACAAATGATTCCCTTTGCAAAACTTATCTTATTTGTACGTTATCAGGGCATATTAGCAAGTCATTAATGTAAAATATTTTGTAAAGTAATGTATGTATTGTGTGGATTTTTGTGGTTCTTTGGCGGCCATTAATAATGCCCACATCGCTGAAAATAGCCAAAAACAATTGATGGCTGCTGGTAATGCCGCTTTAGCTGCAGCAACATCTGTAAGATTAGAGGTTTGGCAATACTGCAAGATAACGCTATCAACTAATTGATTTACTTGCCTTGATGATAACTCATGTGTGGCGATCACACTGGCTAAATCAAATAACGGATGACTGGCCACCGCGTATTCATAATCAATGCATAATAAGCGCTGCGATTGATGACCGCTGAGTAGTAAATTATGCGGGGTCAAATCTCGATGACAAAAAGCAGGCAGCAACACACAAGCCTCCAGCTGCGATAACCACTGTCGAACAAGGCCATTTAAGCGCAATAATTGCTGCCAAGCGTGTTGCCACTGCAAATTGGTTTGAGATGCACTTAATGAGTCTAATTGATGTGCGTATTGTTGCCACTGAGTGCTCACAGTCATACTTTTATTCGGTATGGGTAATCCACTGAGCGTTCGAAATAATTCGCTTAATAAAGGCACCGCATCCACTGCTGTAATCTGCGTCTTTGTTGCTTGTCGAATCGATGCCTGACCACGCATTGTAAACAAGATCGACCAATCCATGTTTTGCTGATCAATAAACTCACTTAAATATATTTGATTATTATCACTGACCCAAATCAGGGCCGGTGCAATGTTAGCTGCCATCGCGACTTGCCAACAGGCCACTTCAAGCTTTCTATCACACCAATTACTGTGAGCTTGATTGACTCTTAATACCTTATCGCCATCGTTACAACAGAGCTTAATATTAATATTGCTCATGCCTGTATTAAAAACCATTACCGCCGTACATTGTGCAGCAAGTTGCTGAAACAATGGGACTGGCATCGTTTGCTCAATCATATCAAGTATCTCATTAGGCAGAGATAACAAGGCTTGTGGCATCTGATATTTACTCTATTAAAAAGGGAAAGTGGTTGGCTATGCGCCAACCACTTCTTGGATGGTATTCTGTTGCTGTATTATATTGTGACGATATTTCTTGCGCCACATGATGTAGCCACCCAAGGCCATCGCGACATATAAAACAAACAGCCCAGAGGTCAACATCAAGCCTTTTTGGAAGTACAAATAGATAGACACAAAATCAATGACTACCCAATAAAGCCAGTTCTCCAACACTTTTTTGGCGACTAAGTAGGTTGTTACTACCGCAAAACACGTGGTTGCCGCGTCAACATAGGGAAATGCTGCCGAGGTATAATTGGCCATAACATACCCCACCAGCATAGAAACCAATGATGTTACGCTAATCACAACGGCATGAGCACTCCAAGACCAACTGGTTATATTCAGCTGGTGAGTATCTATGGTGTGATGAGTATTATTATGTGAATCAATATTGTGGGAATTTCTATGCTGCAAGTCTGGTACATGTAACCACAACCAATAACCGTATACCGCCATCCCCATGTAATAGATATTGAGCACCGATTCCATCAACAAGGAAACATTCCAAAATAATACCGTGTAAATCGCAGTGCTAACGAATGCGGCAGACCAGCACCAAATATTGGTCTTCATCGCCAGAATTAAGTAAGCCAAGGCTAACATAACCGCAATCGCCTCCCAAAACGTCATTAATGACGCCTCACTCAAGGCTTGTTGCAGCGTTAACAATAAATCATTCATGAATGTTATTCGCTATGTGCAAGGTCAAGTTCACCACCGATAAATTTACACACGAACACAGCCTTGCCCCATTTCTGATGAGCCGCTTGCATTTCAATGGCTAGCATCGACATTACATCCGCATACTCGCCACACACCTGTGTTGCCATCGCATTAGTGACTCGTTCAATACTGCTATAACTATCTAGTCTGCCGATAAACCACTTAATCGGATCAAGATAATTTTCATTCAACGGATACATGCTGATTTCTGCTGTTAATTTCATGTTAATTCCTTAATTAACACCGCTGTAAATTAAGTTACAGCGGCCTTGTTTAATTACATAAATTGGACTTCTAAGGTCACACCTAACTGGCGAGGGTCACCGTAACGAATATATTGTTTATCTACCCAGCCTTGATCTGGCTCGTTGCCAAAGTAAAAACCACGCACGCCATACTGCTCATCAAACACATTACGGCCCCATAAATAAGCCGACCAAGTTGGCGTTTCATAACCTACACGGGCATTATAAATGGTATAAGCATCTGACTTGGACTCGTTGCTGTCTGAGTAATAAAACTGACTTTTACCACTGGCATTCACGTTGGCAAACCAACCAGAGTCAGCAACATAGGTCATACCGGCACTGTAGGTAACGTTAGGTGAATGAGCCAGTTCACGGCCAGACAAATCGACAGTTGAGCCATATTTATCGCTGTATTGATATTGACCATATTCGGTTTCTAACCAACCAAAGCTGCCATAAAACTCAATATTCTCGGTTAAATACCATTTAGCATCGAGTTCTGCACCATAGTTATTCGAGCTACCTGCATTTTCAGTAAATAGAATAAACCGTTGGGGGCTATCAGGATCTTGTAACGACGCGGCGACTTGTTGATCTTGGCGATCCATATAAAATAACGCAAATGTAGAATCGACTTCACCGTCAAACCAGCTCGATTTTAAGCCCAATTCATAGTTATATAGGATCTCAGTATCGAACTCTTTTTTGTCTGATAATTGAGCTGGTAATGTCATATTAAAACCACCCGCTTTATAACCGCGGGCAATACGTACATAGGCATTGTGGTCAGCATTAATGGCTTTTGATAACGCAATATGCCCGCCCCACATATCTTCTGATGGGGCGAAATTATCTTCATTACTGTCACTATAATCACTGTCACGACGTTCAAGTCGAAGTCCTGTAGACAATAAATATTCATCACCTAAATGGCTGTCTAATTGAGCAAATACCGCATAATTGGTCGCATCGTAACTGGACTGCAGCACTTCATCTGGATAAGTGTTGTACTCTGAATACAAGTCATTATCTTCTTGTAAATTCATCGCATACACGCCAACTAACCAGTCGGTGCTGCCGGCGAAAATACGCCCAGCGGTTTTTGACGATAGACGAAATTCTTGGGTAAAGGTTTTACGGTCGCCCTTTTTATCCCAGGTATAATCGTAAACACAAGGTTCGCTGCCATTAACGGCACCAGAGTCATCATAAGCTGCACATTGTTTGCTTGCCCAATATTCTGGATTAGCCCAATCGCCATCATAACCATTATTGTGGTCGGTTTGCGCAAACGAGGTTAACGACGTGAAATCAAATGTTGGTATACCAGAATAAATAAATTTAATCCCAGCACCGGAGGTTTTTTGCGTATCAACGCCAGGTTGGTCAGTTAAAGTATTGCTGGGATTATTGTCTAATGTCCACACATCGTAGCCATTATCAAAGTTTGCATGTAACAAGGTTAAATCAACTTGCAAATCGTCAGTCGCATACCAACGTAACTTCGCTCTGGCAGTCAATTCGTCACGCTCATTGGTATCGTCGCGATTAAGATAAAGATTGTCACGATAACCATTTTGGTTATGTTGCTCTAACGATACCCGGTAGAGTAGTTTGCCTGAATCATTAAGCGGGCCGGAGCTGAATCCTGACAGAGTGCGCAGGTTATCGTCACCTAAGCTGACTTTTGCGCCATGCTCAAACGACTCTGTAGGATCGTTACTTTTTAGGTAAATTAATCCGGCTAATGCGTTGGCACCATACTGAGTCCCCTGCGGACCACGCAACACTTCAACCTGTTGCATGTCGTACATACTCGATACCATGCCAAGGCCTGATAGATCGATGTCATCGACCACAAAACCAACTGATGAGTTAGGTGCACCTTGATATTGCTCTTGCTCACCAACACCTCGAATTTGGAAGTATTTAGGTCGAGAGCTACCACCAGACCAATTAAAGTTAGCAATCGAATTTAGCACATCTTCAAAATGCTGTGCGCCTTCATCTTCTAATTGTTGCGCATCAATAACGGTGACACTGGAGGGCATTTTCTCAAGGCTGATATTACTAAAATCAGCATTAACGACAATGACTTCCATTTTTTCATATTCAGGTGTTACGCGTTCAACATCAGCGGTTTTAGCCATAGCAATAGGTGAGCTTATGGCTGTAATCACCGCTAAGGCAATGGGGGTGTGGTGTAATCTAATAGAATTTTTCGTGAACATAGGACCTCAAATAGTAATTTTGAGATCCGGCAAGAGTAGCGAATAAGAGGTGCACCGAGTTATAGTGTGGCCCATTCCTACGCCGGTATAAGCCGGATCAGGTTCTAAGGGTTCGTCATACAGACATCTCAGTTCAGGTTTTACTGAACACCCCTTGGCGGTCTCGATTATAAACTAACTTCAATATGAATACACGAGCAGTGACACAATTTGATAACTCAACAATGCAATTAATTAACCCTCACACTAAATCACATCGATTATTGTCATAAATAAGCTTCAAGCTAATGATAATGGAGTCTAATTGGAGAATGCTTGCCTCACATAGACCTCAAATCGGGTGACTTGCGAATTGGGCGCAACCGCACCGACTTGTAACTGCTGCTTGCCATGTAACTTAACTGATTTCCAGCTGCTTGCTTCATCTTCAACGGTAAATCCACTCGCATCGAACCAAGTGAATTTGTATTGAATACGCAAATCAGTACTCGATTGGCTTTGAATCAATGCTGACGCTTTGATTAAGTCTGCGACCATAAGTGATGAAACATCGGTCACGTTAACGTCACGAGCAAATGAGGTATTATCAACCCTAAGTTGGCCACTAGAATTAGCAGAGATACCCGCAGTATTATGCGCACAAGCCGAAAGTAACAGCGCAGAAGCGATAAGACATAATAATGATGTTTTCATACAATATTCCCTTAATAAATAGATGCAATTGAACTTGTCTCTAACACAGCAGCACATCATGACTAATCCAGTAGAAAATGTGCTCGTGCTGTCGCAATCAGCTGCTTGCGGTTGGTTTGCCAACAGTTCATGCTGACGTTTGCGACTCTACGACCTTGGCGAGTAATTTTGCATTCAGCAAAGGTGTCTTGATGCAAACCTGCGCGTAAATAATCAATTGAAAAATCGACAATTTTAGGCACTTTCTTAGCTTGCATAAACACCATTAACTGCACAATAGCTGACATTTCCATAAACCCAGCAAGCACACCACCGTGAATAGCAGGTAATATAGGATTACCAATATTGTCATCTTTAGCGGGTAATTTAAATACCATTTCATCGCCAAAACGCGCCACAGACATACCTATAAATTGTGAGTAAGGTACTTTTTCAAGAAGGTAACTATAGTCATTTAACTCTATGGCCCGTTTGACCACATCTTGAACATCTAAACCCGTTTGCGTACTGATATTGCTTGGCTCACTCATGATTTCGTCTCCGGCAAATTACCCATTAATGCTTGCCGAAACGATTCACCAACCATTTCTGGGCTAATGCGCATAAACGATCCCACTGCGTGAGCAATAGGTTCATCAATACTGTCTTGGTAAGCTATCGCGCGGGTAAAAGCCACGCTTGGCGATAATCGATAGCATTCTGCAAACCCATAAACCGATTTATGCGGCTCAGCAGGTTTCATGTAATCGACCCGTAAATCCAGTGTCGGTGACAATTCTAACGATTGATATTTTTTTAATATTGCACATACCACTGCCGTGCCACAGGCGGTGTCTATTAGGGTGGTAATCACCCCGCCATGGATCACCCCGGTGTCAGGATAACCAATGATGTCTTGGCTGTAAGGTAACTCAATAAGCACGTGATGCTCACTGGCCTCTTGGACAGTAAGCCCTAAACGGCGGCATTGAGCTAACTGATTAACAAATCGACTAGCCACTTCGGTTAACGGAAAAAAATCGCTGTTGATTTTCATTAGTCACGACTCAGCATTGGGCCTAACGGCTTACCGCCCAAAAGATGTATATGGATATGATAAACCTCTTGGCCAGCGTGTTTATTACAATTCATAATTAATCGATAACCGTCTTGTGCAATACCGGCTTCATCAGCAAGTTTAGCCGCGACCGTCATCATCCGGCCTAATGCTTGTTCATCAGAGGCCTTAACATCATTAGTCGTGGCGATTAGATGGTTAGGAATAATCAAAATATGGGTAGGAGCTTGCGGTGCAATATCCCTAAATGCAGTAACTAAATCATCTTGATATAAAATATCCGCTGGAATTTCACGACGAATAATTTTGCTAAATATGGTTTCTTCAGCCATTTTGGGGCCCTCATTAAATAACTGCATTGTTGCTTTTGATAATACTATCAATTCTTTGAACTATCACTCCAGTAAAACCGCTCATTATGGATAATCTTTTGCTCAAAATGGGATTCGTTTGCTTAACGTCGGCATTTTTGGCAGCATTGTCGATTATAGCTCAATCGTTTTGATTGTGACTCGCCTACTTATTCGGAATTCTTTATGCATTACCATATCCATGCGATCGATCCAAAAGCACACTTATTTGAAGTCACGTTAACTGTCTCTGAAGCATCTCCATCACAAGTTTTTTGTTTACCCGCTTGGCTACCCGGTAGCTACATGATCCGCGATTTTGCTAAAAACATAATTGAAATTGATGCTAAAGAAAATCAACAACCGCTATCCGTTACTCAAATAGACAAACAAACCTGGCAGTTAAATAATCAGGGTAGCCATATTACCTTATGCTACCAAATTTATGCTTGGGACTTGTCTGTCCGCACTGCACATTTGGACACTAATCATGGCTTCTTCAATGGCAGTAGTGTGTTTTTAGCCGCTAAAGGGCTGGAATCTCAATCACATAGAGTCACAATTGCAACACCAGCACTAGCTGAATTATCCCATTGGATCTTGGCCACCAGCATGACTCGAACCACTGGCGAGCAATTCGGCTTTGGTGATTTTAGTGCGGAAAACTATGACGACTTAATCGATCATCCGGTTGAAATGGGCGAGCTAACCATAGAGACATTTTATGCAGCCGGCGTGCCTCACGATATCGTATTAAGTGGTAAGCATAGAGCCAACATGGCTCGCTTAGCCAAAGATCTTAAAGCCATATGCGAATACCAAATCAATTTATTTGGCACTCCAGCTCCTTTTGAACGCTATGTATTTATGACCACAGTGTTAGACAATGGTTTTGGTGGCTTAGAGCATAAAACCTCAACTGCACTAATGTGTTCACGTAATGATTTACCTCAGTCGTTAGAAGCACCAGTCGATAAAGGTTACCGCACTTATTTGTCACTGTGCAGCCATGAATACTTTCACTCATGGAATGTGAAACGAATTAAACCGGCTGAATTTAGCCCATTTGATTTATCGCAAGAGTCTTACACAGAGCAACTATGGGCATATGAGGGGATTACTTCGTACTATGATGATTTAATTACCTTTAAATCTCAATGTATTGATCAAGTCGCTTACCTTACCTTGCTTAGCCAAATTATGACCCGAGTATATAGAGGTCAAGGTCGTTTTAAGCAAACCCTAAAACAGTCAAGTTTTAATGCTTGGACCAAGTTTTATAAGCAAGATGAAAATGCCGCTAATGCCATTGTCAGCTATTACACCAAAGGGGCACTGTTTGGGTTATTTTTAGATTTAACCCTTCGCATTGAAACCCAGGGGCAAAAAAGTTTAGACGATGTTATGCGTCAGCTTTGGCAACAATACGGCTTAACCGGTGTCGGTACCGATCCGCTTAGCCATCAACGGATTGTTGAAACCATCCTAAAACGTCCATGTGATGATGTATTTGCTTACCTCAATAGCTGTGATGATATACCGCTTGAAGCCTTACTGGCTCAGGTAGGGGTGTCTATGACGCTTCGAGCAAGCGAAGGTAACACAGATTTAGGTGGCGGTGATGCTAAAGGCTTTAACATTGGCTTTGGTGCTAGAACAAAAGCGGAATCGTTGGGCTTAAAAGTGTTGAGCGTCATCCAACACAGTCCGGCCCATCAAGCGGGTCTTAGTGCGGGTGATTTATTAATTGCAGCAGATAATTTACAAGTTACAGCACAATTTGAACAGCAATTGCAAAGCTTGACGGTTGGTGAGCAAATCAGCCTACACTGGTTTAGACGTGATGAACTGATGCAAGGAACCTTGCCAATTAGTGAAGCCGCTTTAGATACTATTTCCCTTAGCATCAAAGATGCATCTAAAACATCATTGTGGCTTGGTTAATCACTCAAAAATAAAAAGAGGTATCTTTGTATACCTCTTTTTATCTTGTGTTTTTTCGCCATATGATTAACCGACAAGCAAGTGCTTATAACCTTACTTCATGCATGTGAGTTTGCGCCCAAGCAATTGCTTGGCCACGACTAGACACACCGATTTTTCTAAAGGCGCGATATAAATGCGTTTTGATGGTTGATTCACTTACAAATAATTGGTTAGCTATGTCTAAATTGGTACTGCCAGTTAGCAAGGTTTGTAGCACTTCACGTTCGCGGATTGTTAACTGCTCATTATCATCATGATTATCATCGTCCACCATTGAACGTAATAAATCCTGCGGTATGACTCTTCGACCTTTCATTATGTCATTTAAACCAATGCTAATTTCTGCAAGGCTGCTATCAGTATAAAACACTCCTATCGTTAAAGGATGAATAAGAAATCGGGTATCAAGCTGCTTAGGGAAATTGATAAACACAGTATGAATAGAGCAATATTCACGTTCAATCAGGCGTTGTAATTGATAGGCTTGTTGTAAATCTATGGTTGATAGGTCAAAAAAAACTATCACAATCGGTTCAACTGCTAACATTTTAGCCATATTGCTAGGCTGGGTTTTAGTTAATTTAACCAAAAACTCTTGTGGCCATCGGCAATCGAGCAAATCGACTAATAACTCAGACCTCGATACTATCATCCAATTTACGACTTTAAACATTTGATACACTCCATGTGATTAAATCAACAGCCTTCAATGCTAAACCTATATTCAAACAAGGTAATACTAACAACCATGGCCTCGTCTGCATATCAGTCAAAAGAATAATCAAAACAATCAAAAATAGACCTTAATACTAGTGATCAGTACTGATTGGCAATTGATTATTGACGTTATCTCATTCTAGTTAACTTGATTGAAGAATGCCTAACTTTAAGCTAATAAAATAAAAATGACGTGACGCTTTTGAGCCATTATCTCCACTAGCCCAGTCAAATTGACACGGCTAAGTCATATAAAAACGTTATTGAGATTACTTACCTAGATGGTTAATGAGCAGAAAAGGTCTATGCCAGGACCACTTTTGATAAGCGTAATTTGATTGGATACTCTTTATTCAGCGACAAGAAGATATTTCTAGCAACAATAACACGGTAACATTCGTCTAATAGAAACAAAAATACCGACAAAATGTCGGTATTTTTTGCCATCAAAGATAGCTTATTTTGCTGTACGACCATCATCATGGCATGTATCACATGTTGGTTTATCACCTACTTTGGCTTCATGTGGTGCATGACAATCTGCGCACATTAAGACACCATCATGTGGCTTATGATTTTCGTCCATTTCGGCTAGTGTGCCATGACAACTTTGACATTGTTCAAATTCATAAGCACCATCAGCAGACGGTTCTTCATTAGCATGACAGTTTTCACAACCACCCATCTCAACGTGAAACTCTGCGAGCGTCTGATCAGCAGCAAATGATGCAGAAGACATCATCATTACCGCAAAACCAGCCGCAAACAATGCGCTTAGTAGTTTATTGTTCACTATTCATTCCTCCAATTTAGCGTATGCCCACATTCTTTTTATCTGACGCGGGTCATCACACTGCAGCACAACACTTTACTTATGGCTTACTCAACAACCTAGTTTATAAATGATTTACCAACGATTTATTAAACAACTTATAAAGTAGTCTAAAATTGATGGGCAATATAAACTTAGTTAATCAATCCACTTTAAGCAAAATTAATTTAGATGGAATGATAATAGCAGCGTTAATACTTTGAATATGTGCGCTACATCATGTAACTCGATGGTTTTTATTCAATAAATTTACTAGCATTAAAAAGACGGACGCAGATAAATGACGATTTACTTATTTATCGTCAATAAAAAAGCCCCGATAAAAATCGGAGCTTTTTACTGTAATAGCACTTTATTACAACAAATTATGAATACTAATCACGCGATTTTTCTAGACGAGCAAGTAAACTAGAGGTATCCCAGCGGTTACCTTTCATGGCCTGAACCTCTGAGTAAAACTGATCAACTAACGCTGCTACGGGTAAATGGCTGCCATTGCGACGAGCTTCATCGAGGGCAATGCCTAAATCTTTACGCATCCAATCAATAGCAAAACCAAAATCGTATTTACCTTGCCACATGGTTTGATAGCGGTTTTCCATCTGCCAACTTTGCGCTGCACCTTTGCTGATGACCTCAATCACTTTCAAGCCATCTAAACCGGCACTTTTAGCAAAATGAAGTCCTTCCGCTAAACCTTGCACCACACCAGCAATACAGATTTGGTTAACCATTTTGGTTAATTGTCCCGCACCGACAGGCCCCAATAGCTCAGCGCAACGACTATACGCTTCAATAACAGGCTTAACTGTATCAAAATGCGCTTGCTCGCCACCCATCATTACCGTTAATACACCATTCTCGGCACCCGCTTGGCCACCAGAAACAGGCGCATCTAAAAAAGCGATACTTAGCGGCTCAATATGTGCAGCAATTTCACGGGCAACATCGGCAGAAGCCGTAGTATGGTCAACTAAAATGGCCCCCGCATGCATGCCATGAACGACACCATGTTCACCTAAGACGACCTGGCGTAAGTCATCATCATTACCCACACAGGTAAAAACAACATCTTGACCTTTAGCTGCATCTTTTGGCGTATCTGCAGCCTTACCACCATGCTGTTCAACCCATTGTTGAGCTTTACTGGCAGTGCGGTTGTACACAGTAACATCATGCCCTTGCTTAACTAAATGTCCCGCCATAGGGTATCCCATAACGCCTAAACCAATAAATGCTACTTTGGCCATATCATCCTCTTTATTTAAACAACTGAAGGTTTAACGTGGGCTTCCATTTCAGCCCCGATACGTTTACGCATATCCATTAATCGCATAGCACTATCACGCAAACGAATATCATCAGCGGTAGTGGGGATCCATTCTGGAACTGAGATAGGATTACCGTCATCATCTACAGCAACCATAATGACAATACAATGGGTGGTTAAATGACGTTCTGACTCTTTAGGGTCACCGGCTTTAACGTCAATAGCAATATGCATCGATGTAGTACCGGTATAAATCACTTTACCAGTCACTTCAACAATATTACCTACGTGAATAGGTTTAACAAAGCGAATACCACCAGCGTAAACCGTAATACAGTATTTACCACTCCATCCTGCGGCAGCGGCATAAGCGGCTAAATCGATCCATTTCATAACCGCACCGCCGTGCACCTTTCCACCAAAATTGACATCTGCAGGCTCAGCCAAAAAACGTAGTGTAAGTTGTCTATCTTTACCGGCCATAAAACCTCCTGATGATCGCAAGATGTACCTATAAATAACGATACACTTTGTGTTATTACAAAAAAAGCGCCAGAGGCGCTTTTTTTAGCTTAACGAAACTAATCGATTTTTTTGAATAATAAAGAACCATTGGTGCCGCCGAAACCAAATGAGTTACATAAAGCATAATCAAATTGATGGCGACGAGATGTATGGGCAACAAAATCTAAGTCGCAACCTTCATCTGGATTGTCTAAATTAATCGTTGGTGGAACATGTTGATCGCGCAGCGCAAGCAAAGTAAAAATGGCCTCTACCGCCCCCGCGGCACCTAATAAATGTCCGGTCATTGATTTAGTCGAACTCACCAGCACCTCATAAGCATAAGGGCCAAATACCGACTTTACAGCTGCAGCTTCAGCTTTATCACCCGCATTGGTAGATGTGCCATGGGCATTAATATAGCCCACTTGCTCTTTTTTAATTTGCGCATCATTAATGGCATTAACCATTGCCGCCGCCGCACCCGCACCATCACTAGGTGGCGATGTCATGTGGAATGCATCACCACTCATACCAAAACCAACTAACTCGCCGTAAATTTTAGCTCCGCGGGCTTTAGCTCGTTCATATTCTTCCATCACAATGACACCGGCACCATCACCAATAACAAAGCCGTCACGGTCTTTGTCCCAAGGACGACTGGCTGCTTTGGGATCGTCATTACGAGTAGATAATGCTTTAGCTGCACTAAAACCTGCAACACCTAATGGACTAGTCACATCTTCAGCGCCACCGGCAACCATTACATCGGCATCACCATAAGCAATAGTACGTGCGGCAAAACCGATATTGTGTACACCCGTAGTACAGGCTGTTGTCACTGCAAAGTTAGGACCTGTCATGCCATACATAATCGACAAATGACCCGCTATCATGTTGATAATGGTACTAGGGACAAAAAATGGTGACACTTTGCGCGGGCCACCATTGAGCAAAGCTGAATGACCTTGTTCAATTAACCACATGCCGCCCATACCAGCACCAATCGCGGTACCGATTCGAGCGGGATTCTCTTGGCTCATATCGAGGCCAGAATCTTGCACCGCTTGAATACCCGCAGCCATACCGTACTGGATAAATAAGTCCATTTTACGGGCATCTTTTTTGGTTAAGTATTTTTCGATATCAAAATCTTTGACTGAGCCGCTAAAGCGAGTGCTATATTCACTCGCATCAAACTTAGTAATGGGAGCAATACCACTGTGACCAGCCAATAAGGCATTCCAAGAAGATTCGACATCATTACCCACAGGAGTCACAAGACCAAGACCTGTGATGACGACACGACGTTTAGACATGATATTCACCTTTAAATAAAATCTGCCACGATGCCATTATTGCGATAAAGCTAAAGAGATATAAGGAAGGGTGTTCTAGTGCAATTAAATGGAACGAGCGTTTACAAATGCTTTAAACAAAAACAGGCGGCATAAATGCCGCCTGTTTTTGTGAATTCTTGATTACTGATTCTTAGAAACGTAATCGATCGCTGCTTGAACAGTAGTGATCTTTTCAGCTTCTTCGTCAGGGATCTCGGTATCAAACTCTTCTTCTAGAGCCATAACCAATTCAACAGTGTCTAGAGAATCAGCGCCTAAATCGTCTACAAAAGAAGCAGCTGATTTAACGTCTTCTTCTTTAACGCCAAGTTGCTCGATGATGATTTTCTTTACACGTTCTTCGATGTTGCTCATTAGTTTTCTTTCCTATTCAAATTACGCACTTGCGTAAGATTGCGAGTAGTTTATTCGAATTAGATAACAATGCAAGCTTAGATTTTGTGGTCTAACCACAAAAAATGACATTGAATTATCACTAACACTGACTCAAATGAAGGTAGTTACCTACCTATCGCTCTTAAACCATGTACATGCCGCCATTCACATGCAATGTTTCGCCTGTGATGTAAGCGGCTGAATCCGAGGCCAAAAACAATACTGCATTGGCAATTTCTTGTGCTTGCCCTAATCGTTCCATCGGAACTTGCGACATGATAGCTTGTTGCTGCTCTACTGTCAGCTCATCTGTCATATCTGTCTGAATAAATCCAGGTGCAATAGCATTCACTGTTATTTGACGAGATGCAACCTCTCTTGCAAGAGATTTTGTAAATCCAATCAAACCCGCTTTAGCCGCCGAGTAATTAACTTGGCCAGCATTACCCATTGTACCCACAACTGATCCAATGCTGATTATACGTCCGAAACGTTTTTTCATCATAGATCGCATTACTGGTTTAGACAATTTAAATAATGATGTCAAATTGGTGTCAATGATATCTTGCCACTCATCATCTTTCATTCGCATCAGTAAATTATCACGAGTAATGCCTGCGTTGTTAATAAGAATATCAACTTCACCGGCTTTTTCTTTGATCTGGCTATATAAATCAGCCACTGACTGGCTATCAGTGACATTTAACACCATCCCGAAGCCTTTGTCACCTAGGTAAGCTTGAATCGCCGCTGCACCTTTTTCACTGGTTGCTGTGCCAATAACCATGGCACCCGCTTGTACTAACGACTCTGCAATTGCGCGGCCAATACCACGGCTAGCACCTGTGACTAATGCAACCTTACCGTCTAAATTAATGCTAAAGCTCATATCAACTCCTTTATTCGACTAATGCTGCGAATGAAGCAACATCATTAACCGCTTGAGCGGATATCGATTTATTAATTCTTTTTGTTAAACCGGTTAATACTTTACCAGGTCCACACTCTACTAATTTTGTAACACCTTGTGTCGCCATACACTCAACAGTTTCGCTCCACCGTACCGGGCAATACAATTGGCGCACTAACGCATCTTTAATTGCTTGAGCGTCGGTTGGCATTGCCACATCAACGTTATTGATTACCTTGATGCTAGGCTCAGAAAACCTCATCTCAATTAAGGCTTTAGCTAATTCATCGGCTGCAGGCTTCATTAATGCACAATGGGACGGAACGCTAACAGGTAGCGCGACTGCCATTTTAGCACCTGCAGCTTTACACGCAGCGGCTGCGCGCTCTACAGCGGCTTTTTCACCCGCTATAACAACTTGCCCTGGACTATTGTAATTCACAGGACTCACTACATCACCTTGCGCAGATTCCGCACATGCAGTGGCAATAGCCTCATCAGCAAGTCCAATAATGGCAAACATAGCTCCAGAACCCGCAGGTACAGCTTGTTGCATTAATTTCCCGCGTAGCTCAACCAATTTAACAGCATCGGTAAATTCAATCACCCCGGCACATACTAAAGCAGAATATTCTCCAAGACTATGGCCTGCAAGTATGGAAGGCATAGGCTTGTTAGACGCTAGATATGCCCGCCAAATAGCCACACTTGCTGTGAGTAATGCAGGCTGAGTTTTATCGGTTTCATTTAAGGTTTCAGCTGGGCCATTGGCAACAAGATCCCATAAATCATAACCTAAAGCATCACTCGCCTCGGCAAAGGTTTGGCCAATAATGGCATGAGTTTGAGCTAATTCAGCTAACATCCCTACGGCCTGAGAACCTTGACCAGGGAATACAAAAGCAACATTTTCCATAAACGGTTACCTGTAAAAAATAATTTAAAAATTAAAAACGAATTAATGCACTGCCCCAAGCGAAACCGCCACCGAAGGCTTCCAGCAATAGTAATTGACCACGCTGAATTCGGCCGTCACGAACGGCTTCATCTAATGCAATTGGTACGGAAGCGGCTGAGGTATTACCATGCCTAGCTAAGGTAAGCACCACTTTATCTAAGCTCATGTTCAATTTTTTTGCTGTGGCATTGATAATGCGAAAGTTAGCTTGATGTGGTACTAACCAGTCAATTTCAGATTTATCGACATTATTAAGGCGCAGGGTTTCGGTGACGACATTCGATAACTGTGTCACGGCCACTTTAAAGACATCGTTGCCTTTCATCGTCATAAAACCGACCGCTGTAGAACTTTCATTGGCGCGAGGCGGGAAAGAACATTTTAATAAGTCCCCTTGGCTACCATCTGCATAAATATGGGTTGCAATAATACCTGGAGTATCACTGACACCAATAATCGCAGCGCCAGCGCCATCACCAAACAAAATCACCGTGGAGCGATCAGAAGGATCACACATCCGCGACAATACATCTGAACCAATGACTAATACTTTTTTAGCAGAACCATTTTTAACAAATTGATCTGCAACGGATAAGGCATAAATAAAACCAGAACATGCGGCTGCAATATCAAAGGCAGGAATATTTTTGACGCCTAATAAGGCTTGAATTTCGCATGCAGCTGCAGGAAATGCGTTTGATGCACTTGTGGTTCCGCAAACAATCATATCAAGATCACTGGCTTCTATCCCAGCCATTTCAAGCGCTTTTAATGCCGCTTGATAACCCATTGTTGAAACCGATTCGTCTGTTGCAGCAATACGCCGCTCAGAGATACCGGTTCGATCAACAATCCATTGGTCACTGGTTTCAACCATTTTTTCAAGATCTTGATTGCTACGAACTTGCACAGGTAGATAGCTACCTGTTCCGAGAATTTTTGTGTGCATATATGAGATCAGCTATTGATGTCTAAAAGAATCGACTCCAAACGATCTTTAATCATTTCAGGAAGACGACGTTTTGCTTCTGTTGCTGCTAAATTTAATGCTTGTAAAAATGCAGCTTCATCCGCGTTACCATGACTCTTTACTACTATTCCGCGCAATCCTATCAGACTTGCACCGTTATAGTGGTCGGGGTTCATCTTACTGAGTACTGCTTGTATGCGAGGAGCGATGAGTTTGGAGAGTAAACGCACAAAAAAACCATCATTTAAGCCGCGTTTTAATTGATGAACTAATAGCTTGGCAATGCCCTCTGAGGTTTTTAAGGTGATGTTGCCGACAAATCCGTCACAAACGATCACATCAACATTACCGGTATAAATTTCATCGCCTTCTACAAAACCAATATAATTAATTTGGTCCGTATGTTGAAGAATTTGGCCAGCCTGTTGGACTTGGTCATTCCCTTTAATCGCTTCAATACCAACGTTCAATAATGCCACTTTCGGCCGGGACTTTTTATGAACAGCTTCACACAATACCGACCCCATAATAGCAAACTGAAATAAAGTCTCGGAATCGCAAGAAACATTGGCGCCTAAATCCAGCAGATAAACAGGCTTGCCTGTCATAGCTGGTAAACAAGATACCAATGCTGGTCTATCAATGCCTGGTAAGGTTTTTAATAATACCTTAGCCATCGCCATCAACGCCCCCGTGTTACCCGCGCTAACGCAGGCAGCTGCTTTTCCATCGCGCACCAGTTCAATAGCAATTTTCATTGAGCTATTTTTACGTGAACGCAAAGCATGAATGGGCCTATCACACATAGTGACAGCTTCAGTGGTATGAATTATTTCAATGCGGGATAAAGTTGTTGGATCAGCTTGAGGTATATATTTTTCTATTTCGGTTTGATTGCCAACCAAAATAATTTTTAGGGATGTATTAAATTTCAATGCCTGCAAGGCTGCAGGCACTGTCACGTGGGGGCCGTGATCGCCCCCCATCGCATCTAACGCAAGCGTCAGATTTGTCATTCAATTAGCAACAAATTACTTGTTGATAACCTTTTTACCGCGGTAAAAACCATCAGCAGTCACGTTGTGACGTAGATGTAATTCACCACTAGTTGCGTCTACTGACAATTGAGCAGTGCTCAATGAATCATGTGAACGACGCATTCCGCGCTTTGAACGTGATTTTTTATTCTGTTGTACAGCCATTGGACCTGTCTCCTACGATTACTTGCTCTTCAGTTTTTCTAACACTGCAAACGGATTTGGACGCTCCTCATGAGCGGGTTCGATCTCGCCTACAACTATATCTTTCGACCCAGACTTACAATTATTATCATCGTGCATCGGGATGATAGGCATAGCGACTATCAATTCATCTTCAATCAATTGATGCAGACGTACTTCACCAATCTCATTACACTCAATTGGGTCATACGCATCCGGGAGCTCATCGATTTCTGCCTCAGTCTTACAAGGACTAAAACAAAAGTCGACCGTAACCTCAGTAGTAAATTGTGTCATGCAACGTTGACATAGCAGAGTGAGCTCCGTCACAGCCTTCCCGCGAAGGTAGACTATCCCCTGTAAATCGACGCCACATTCCAACGACACAACTACGTCGGAACAGTCGCCGGCACATAACTCGCTTAATCGCTTTAGTTGCTTGCCTAAAATGATACCTTCATAACGAAGGCCGCTAGAGGCAGCGCGTATAGGATCAATTGAAACCGGTATCTTTACTGTTTGCATAAGGCGCGCATATTATAGTTTGAAAACGCTGGAGTCAAAGAAAATTTCCGTAAAAATACGGTAACCTTACCTAATAACGAACTTTAGGTACTCTTTAAATCCGGCATTGAATTTGAAAGTTGGCAAATTTTACCGAACCCAACCCAATCACACAAGCATTACTCGATAAAAATGCTCCATTTGCATAGATGAATACAGTAAACTGACTAATATTCTGTTATTAGCCAACAAATACTGAAACAAAGCCAATGGAATTCAATCTTGTACTTGCATCAACCTCACCTTTTCGTCAGCAATTATTAGCTAAATTAATGCTGCCGTTTAACTGTGTTAACCCTAATATTGATGAATCCCCAGCAAAAGATGAAACTGCATTATCTTTAGTCAAACGCTTAGCCGAACAAAAAGCATTCGCAGGCGCCCAACTAATAGAGAACAAATCAGTGCCGCAATTAATTATTGGTTCGGATCAAGTTGCACTGATTAACGGTCAAATTATTGGTAAGCCTCACACAGTAGACAATGCGATAGCGCAATTAAGCGCGGCATCAGGTCAAGCTATTACTTTTTATACCGGCCTTGCAGTATTCAATAGTGCCAATCAACAAATGTTATCTTGTGTTGAACCGTTCACGGTTCATTTTAAACATTTATCAGTGGAGCAAATTCGCTACTACATCAATACAGAACAACCATTATATTGTGCCGGAAGTTTCAAATGTGAAGGGTTAGGTATAGCTCTGTTTGAGCGTTTAGAAGGTGATGACCCTAACACCCTAATCGGTCTACCATTAATTAAACTGATAGATTTACTCGCTCAGCACGGTGTAGATGTGCTCAGTCAAGCACCAGAATGCTCAACCAACAAATACTGATATCGAATTTAATAAGGGGAGATGGGGATAGATAATGCTGTTTGTACTTGATGTGGTCATAACAAGAGACATAACACAGAAGTAAGCTGAGTATCACACAGAAGCGAATACGATACAGCGTCGGACACACTTATCTTCAATGCTGTAATGCGACTATCATCATAACATCGTCCATAAAAATTAAAGATAGTCACGAATCGCACAAGGCTGATCAACAATAGCACGCGGGTTTAATAGATTGAGTCTTGATTCATTATGGGCACCATAACTCACACCTATACTTGCCATGCCAGCATTATTGGCCATGGCTAAGTCGTGAATTGAATCGCCAATCATAATGGCTCTGTCTGCGGTAACATCAAAATGAGCCAATAACGAATACAACATCTCAGGATGCGGCTTACTTTGTGCGTCATCGGCGCAACGGGTCGCATGAAAATAATCGCCTAACCCTGTGAGAGCTAATACATTATCAAGACCTTGTCGACCTTTCCCTGTAGCAATAGCTAAATGATAACCCGCATCAAATAGATTACGGATCAGTAATTCGACGCCATCGAATAAAGGCGTGAGTAGCACACTCGCAACATGGTGACGTCGATAACAATCAATAATTTGTTGATGGTTTTGATGATCAGCAAATAAAATCGGCATAATTTGGGGTAAAGATAAACCAATGACATCTCTCACTTCCTGCTCGGATGGAATGGGTAACATTAATTCTTGAGCGACATTTTGCATACAAGACACGATTTTACCCACAGTGTCCATTAGCGTGCCATCCCAATCAAAAATAACCAGGTCAAAAGCTTTCTCTTTACTGTTCAATATAATGCCCTACTCTATTTGCTGTGTGCCTTTATACTCTTTTCAACTTCTCAAGTGTGCTCAGTAGCACTGGGTCTAAAGGCGCTTTAACCTGCATAACTTGATCATTTTCAGGATGAGTAAATTTAAGTTCTGCGGCATGCAAAAACAAACGGTCTAAACCTAAGGCCCGCATACTGTCATCAAATTGCTGCTCACTGTATTTATCATCACAAGCAATAGCATGACCAGCATACTGACAATGCACTCGTATCTGATGGGTTCGTCCTGTAACAGGACTTGCCTTAACTAAAGTACAACCTTGGTAACGCTGCATAATCTTATAGCGGGTTTCAGACTCTTTACCCTCTTTATTGACTCGCACAATGCGTTCGCCCGACTTTAAAGTGATTTTTAACAGTGGTGCTTTAACCACTTTATCACTTGCCTGCCATTCGCCACGCACCAAGGCTAAATAATCTTTTTGCATGGTTTTACTGCGTAATTGTTCATGCAGATGCTTCAAGGCACTGCGTTTTTTAGCCACAAGCAACACACCAGACGTATCTTTATCTAAACGATGTACTAACTCTAAAAATTTTTGCTGTGGACGCAATGAGCGTAAGCCTTCAATCACACCATAATCCACACCACTTCCGCCATGTACTGCAATACCGGCAGGCTTGTTTAACACAATTAAATGATTGTCTTCATGGATGATACGTTCTTCAAGCTGAGACACTCTTGATAAATTAGGCGATGGCGCCTTGCGATTGTCTTTTTCGGCAACACGAACAGGCGGAACCCTAACGATGTCTCCGATTTGTAATTTATATTCCGGCTTGATGCGTTTTTTATTTACCCGCACTTCGCCTTTACGCACAATCCGATAGATCATGCTTTTCGGTACGCCTTTTAATTTAGTCAGCAAAAAATTATCGATGCGTTGTTCAAAATGATCTTCGTCGATAGTCACGTATTCAACTTGGGGGGTGGTTTCAGTATTCATGATGCGCCATATAGTAGTAACCGTAATAGTGTACCTTATCTGGTAAATGCTTGGCTATTGCCGCATTGGACTTCAAATAAATACGCGAAAGAATATGGGCTTTTGATTGCTGAAAATAGCGATTGTTGCTATATTTGCCCACAGGTTGAGAGTAAACAGTGGATAAAGTGTTCACAACTTTCACCAAATGCGAAAAACTAGCAGTTATAAAAATGAACCTAACCGGTAGCAAATCATTGATTTGCAAATTGTATTTATTAAAAAACGATAAGAAACCGTTTGTACAATTAAACCGTAAGTATTCAATAAAGATTTTAATTTAACTGTGGTAAATCGCCCCAAATTCGAACAACATTTTAGCTTGTTATCAAACAAACCGATTCGACTTGGGCATTAACGGATTAAAATACCATAATTTATGGGGTTGGTTGTAAGTCAACGAATTCCTTGTTTTTGTAAACACTAGAAAATAAGCCATAAATAGGATGCGACACGCAGTGACTGCGTTTTACAGTAATGAGCACCTAATTGCCTGGATCTAGCCGTGAGGTTATACCGATTAATTCAGGCCCGTAATGCAGAAAGATCGTGTTGTTTGATGACCTCATTTAGAAGAATCACGTCATCATGAAACGTATGTTAATTAATGCAACTCAATCAGAAGAGTTGCGCGTAGCCCTAGTTGATGGGCAAGAGCTGTATGATCTAGACATCGAAAGTCCTGGTCATGAACAGAAAAAATCAAATATCTATAAAGGTAAAATCACTCGCGTAGAGCCGTCACTTGAAGCCGCATTTGTTGACTACGGTGCAGATCGTCACGGTTTTTTACCTCTAAAAGAAATTGGTCGTGAATATTTCCCTAAAGGATATTCCTTCCAAGGCCGTCCAAACATCAAAGAAGTCCTGCAAGAAGGCCAAGAAGTCATTGTTCAAATCGATAAAGAAGAACGTGGCAACAAGGGCGCTGCATTAACTACCTTTATTAGTCTTGCTGGTTCTTACCTAGTCTTAATGCCAAATAACCCTCGTGCTGGCGGTATTTCTCGTCGTATCGAAGGTGATGAGCGCACCGAACTTAAAGAAGCGATGTCTGAGCTAGAAGTACCTAATGGTATGGGCTTAATCGTGCGTACGGCTGGTGTAGGCAAAGAGTCAACAGAACTAAAGTGGGACTTGAAAGTACTACAACATCATTGGGATGCGATTCAAGAAGCCGCTCAAAGCAAGGCTGCCCCCTTCTTAATTCATCAAGAAAGCAACGTCATTGTTCGTGCTATTCGTGACTATTTACGTCGTGATGTGGGTGAAATCCTTATCGATCATCCACGAATTTTTGAAGAAGCTAAACTGCACATTGGTTTAGTTCGTCCTGATTTTGTCGAACGCGTCAAACTATATGACTCTGAAGTGCCTCTATTTACTCACTTCCAGATCGAGTCTCAAATCGAGTCGGCATTCCAACGTGAAGTGCGTTTACCATCAGGCGGATCAATTGTTATTGACCCCACAGAAGCATTAACGTCTATTGATATCAACTCTGCCCGTGCCACTAAAGGCGGTGATATTGAAGAAACTGCACTGAACACAAACCTTGAAGCAGCTGATGAAATTGCACGTCAATTACGTCTTCGCGATTTAGGTGGTTTAGTGGTTATCGACTTTATCGATATGACCCCTGTTCGCCATCAACGTGAAGTTGAAAACCGTTTGCGTGATGCCGTACACCATGACCGTGCACGTGTTCAATTGGGCCGTATTTCTCGTTTCGGTTTAATGGAAATGTCGCGTCAACGCCTACGTCCATCACTAGAAGAGTCTGCAGCACATTTATGCCCTCGTTGTCATGGCCAAGGTACTATTCGCAGTACTGAATCATTAGCACTATCAATTTTACGTTTAATGGAAGAAGAAGCCATTAAAGAAAACACCACACAAATCGAAGCGATTGTGCCAGTTGATGTGGCGGCTTTCTTATTAAACGAAAAGCGTAAAGCGATCCGTATTACTGAAGAGCGTCATCAAGTTGAAGTGTACATCATTCCAGATGCACACATGCAAACCCCAGATTACCGTGTGGTACGTCGTAAGAGTGACGATGAAGTCAGTGAATCAAGCTATAAGCGCGTAGAACAGCCAGCAGCAAAACTGTATGAGCCTCGTAAACTAGAGCGCGCGGCATCACCAGAGCCAGCATTAAAAGGCTTTGCAGCCCCACAAAAAGCTGCAGAAGATCTCGTCAAAACTGCACCTGTAAATGTTGCCCCTGCGACAGCATCTACTCAGCCAGGATTGTTTTCACGAGTCATCTCAGCAATCAGCGCCCTATTCTCTGCTAATGAAACTGAGGTTAAAGATACCAAAGCGACAGCGCAGACTAAAGACAGCACTCAGACTAACCCACGTCGTAACACTCGTCGTAATGAGACACGTAACGATAGTGGTAACCGCAATGACAAGCGCAATGATAGCCGTCGTCAACGCAATGACAGTGACAAATCGAAAGACACCACTGAAGGTCGTCCTCAGAACAAGCGTAATGAGCGAAACAGTCGAAATACTGCTCAAGATGACAACGCTAAAAATAAACCAAGAGCTGACAAAGTTGACAAAGCATTACCCGTTAGCGAAACCAAAGTAGCTGACGCTAAAGTGGCAGAACCTAAGGCCACTGTAGAGAAATCACCAAAGCAAGAAGCCGCTAGAGAGCGTCGCCAACGTCGTAACATGCGTCGTAAAGTGCGTATTGAAAGTGAACAGAATGAAGCATTATCAACAACCGAGGTTATTGATAGTAAATCAACTGAATCATCAGTAGAACTGATCGCATCTGAAGCCAACAATGTTGAGCCGAAAGCATCTGATGATAAAAAATCAGAGACTAGAGCACCACGTAGCCGACGTCAGCCTCGTAAAGAGAAAACAGAGCAAACGACCGAAGTAGCAGAAGGCGCGGCGGTTGAAGCAGCTGATGTAGCAACAGAAATCACCAAGGTTACCTCTACTGCCCAAGTTGAAACAGACACTCCAGCTGTTGAAGTGAAAGCTGACGTTGAAGTGAAAACAGAAGCGGCTCCAGCTGAAGACAACACTGTTAATGAAACGGTTGCGACCCACTCTGATGTTGCAAAAGAAACTGATGAGCAAAGCGCGAATACCGATGACACGGCATCAGAAAGTGAAGCTGAAGGTCGTGAAGGTCAACGTCGTAGTCGTCGTAGCCCTCGCCACCTTCGTGCTGCTGGTCAACGCCGTCGTCGTGATGATGAAACTGGGTCGACACAACAAGCCGTTTTCACACCTAATGATGAGCTAGAGAAGCAGTTAGACGCTGAACAAGCTAAAACCAAAACTCAGGTTAAAACGCCTGTGACTGCCACTGATGCAGCAACAGTTACTCCAGCGGCAGAAGTCGTCAAGGCTGATGTTAAAAAGACTGAAGTGACTAATACTGAAGAGACTAAGGTTGATGTTGAGCCAGCTAACGTTGTCGCAGTCACTCCTGCAGCAAAAGAGCAAGCAGCTGAAAAACCTCCGGTAGTCAACACAGCTGACGTAATCGAAACTGCAGCGACAGTTGAAACTGCAGTAGTTGAAATCGCTAAAACCCCTATTGATGCTCCAGCTAAACAAGCGTTAGTCGCTGAGGCAGCATCGTTAGAGGCGATAGAAACAACCGCAGAAAGCAAGCAGGATAAAGCCGTTACATCTAATGCATCGGCACCAATGGCCAAACCTGCGGCAATCGTTCGTCAAGCTAAACCTGCTGCTAAAGACGTTGCGCCTGCAGTAGAGACTGTTGTTTCTACTGACACTACTACAGCAGCAAAAGCACCTGTAAAAGCAAGTCGCTTCGGTTCTATGGTGTCATCTGACATGACTAAACCTACAGTGGATGTTCGTGAACAGAAAGCGGTGCCTCAAGGACGTACTTATGAAGCCCAAGCAACTGAAACTAGTGCGCCAAAAGTCGCAATAAATAACAGTGCATCAGCTGATATGGCTCGCCCGGCAAAGTAGCATTAATTAGGGGTTCACTAGCCCCATCATTTATTAAGCCATGCTAAGCATGGCTTTTTTATTGAAAAGATTAATAAAAAATACCTCAGCGAATTAAAACATCACATTAGGGATGTCACAGTTCAGCCAACGAGTATTTTTTGTTAATATACTGATCACTTTTTATTAACTTACCAATGAAAACAGAGGTTAAATGTTCGATCTTATTCGCCATAAAACAAGCAGTAGCAAAGCCGATATTTTATCAGGATTAACTGTTGCGCTGGCCCTAATACCTGAAGCCGTTGCTTTTGCATTTGTCGCTCATGTTGAACCTATGGTCGGGCTTTATGCCGCCTTTATTATGGGACTAATCACCGCATTAATTGGTGGTCGGCCTGGCATGATTTCTGGTGCCACGGGTGCTATGGCTGTGGTCATGGTATCGCTGGTAATTGCACATGGAGTGCAATACTTATTTGCCGCAGTGGTGTTAGCAGGACTGATTCAAATTTTAGCGGGCGTATTCAAACTCGGGAAATTTATCCGTATCGTACCTTACCCAGTGATGATTGGTTTTGTAAACGGGTTAGCGATTGTAATTTTCTTAGCCCAGCTCGGTCAATTTAAAGTCAAAGACGCCGCGGGCAACATGATTTGGATGGCACAAGAACCCTTAATGATCATGCTAGCTTTAGTGGTTTTAACCATGGCTATTATCCATTTCTTACCCAAGTTAACCACAGCAGTGCCTTCATCCTTAGTGGCTATTTTAACGGTAACGGCGATTACTGTAGGTTTCAATTTAGAAACCAGTAATGTATTGGATTTTCTAAAAACAATGAGTGGCAATGACGCTGCAACTATTGCAGGTAACTTGCCTTCATTTGCCATCCCTAGCGTGCCATTTAGCTTTGACACTTTTTACATCATATTACCTTATGCCTGTATTTTAGCCGCGGTAGGATTAATTGAGTCATTATTAACGCTAACAGTGATTGACGAAATGACCAATACTCGTGGCCAAAGTAACAAAGAATGTGTCGGCCAAGGTGTGGGCAACATTACTAGTGGTTTCTTTGGTGCTATGGGTGGTTGCGCGATGATCGGCCAGTCAATGATTAACATTAACTCTGGCGGTAGAGGTCGTTTATCTGGCATCACGGCAGCATTAGCATTACTGGCATTTATTCTGTTTGGTTCGGCGTTTATCGAAATTATTCCACTGGCAGCATTAGTTGGTGTGATGTTTATTGTGGTCATAGGCACTTTTGAATGGGCCAGCTTCAAATTCATGAACAAAGTACCTAAGCATGATGCATTTGTGATTATATTAGTCACCACTGTCACTGTTTTTACCGATCTGGCCTTTGCAGTGTTTGTCGGTGTAATTGTATCTGCCTTAGTATTTGCATGGGAACACGCAAAGCACATTAATGTTGACATAACTGAAGATGATAACGGCTGGAAAATATATCGCTTAAATGGCCCCTTGTTCTTTGGTTCAGTGGCAAACTTTCTTGAACTGTTTGATGCTGAAAATGATAACCAAGATGTGATTATTGATTTTAAAAATTCACGAGTGGCAGATCATTCAGCATTAGAAGCGATTGATACCTTAGCTGAACGTTATGTTACGGCAGGAAAGCGGTTGCACTTACGTCACTTAAGCCAAGATTGTAAAGCACTACTGCATAAAGCACGCGATTTAGTTGAAGTTAACCTTATTGAAGATCCGCACTATAAAGTAGCCGATGATAAATTGGATTAAACGATTAATACGCTAATCAATAAAAAGGGACTGAATATTCAGTCCCTTTTTCTATCTGCAAAAATATTGATTTAACGTTTACGTTTATCAGCAAACTTACTCATCACTTTATCAAATTTTGGCTTAACCACTAGCTGACAATAAGGTTGTTGCCCGTGTTTAGCGAAATATTCATCATGATAACTTTCAGCCGGGTAGAATGTATCAAATGCACTTATTTCAGTGACTATCGGTCTAGACCACACTTGTTGTTCAGTTAAGGCGTTAATAAATCGGTTAGCGGTATCAATTTGATCACTGTTATGCGCAAAAATAGCTGAACGATACTGTGGCCCTTTATCATTTCCCTGCTGATTAAGTGTGGTCGGATCGTGGCTTTCAAATAATACACTAAGGAGTGTGTCATATTGAATAACCGTGGGATCAAATTCAATATGAACGACTTCTGCATGGCCTGTTTTACCGGAACATACCGCATCATAATTGGCATCTTTAGCATCACCGCCACAATAACCAGACTTAACACTTTGCACGCCATTTAGCTGAGCAAAAATAGCTTCAACACACCAAAAACAGCCAGCACCAAAAGTCGCTTTTTCGAAAGAAGGCGTAGCTAAATTTGATACTGGAAGCTCATCAATACCTTTAAAAATCATTGATACCGAATTGACACAATGACGGATATTGTTATCGGTTAAATGTTCTCCTTCAAACACATGGCCTAGATGACCACCGCATTGTGCGCAGGTAATTTCGGTTCTGTGACCATCAGCATCGAGTGTATGCTTTACTGCTCCCTTAATTTCATCATCAAATGCTGGCCAGCCACAATGAGCATTAAATTTATACTCACTTTTATAAAGTGGTGCATGGCATTTTTTACATAAATACACACCCTGTGCATCATGATCAACAAATTCGCCACTAAAAGGACGCTCGGTGCCTTTTTGCTCGATCACATACTGTTCAAATTCAGTTAAATTATTCATGGTCAGATCTCGTTGAGTTTGTTTGCCACAGTCTAGTAATAATGAATACGTGTCATCAATCATTTCAGCTCAAATGAAAATGGAGTGATATCACGCAAATAATTGCGGCAGAGTGTGACTAAGGTTACCATTACGGTGGGTCAACACACTAATAAGAAATACATAATGAAACTAAATACAATTGATTACCAAGCACCTAATAGTGCCCAACATTTTGTTGAATCACTGCGTGAAACCGGCTTTGGTGTACTTACTAACCACCCAATTCAAAAGCAGCTTGTTGAAGATATATATAATGAGTGGTATAGCTTCTTTCAGTCAGAACAAAAAAATGATTTTTTGTTTAAAGCTGAAACACATGATGGCTTCTTTCCCGCATCAATTTCTGAAACGGCCAAAGGCAATAACGTAAAAGATATCAAAGAATATTATCACGTATACCCTTGGGGACGCATTCCAGAGTCGTTAAAGGCGAATATCCTTGCTTACTACGAACACGCTAATGCGCTAGCGTCTGAATTACTGAGCTGGATTGAACAGTACACACCTGCAGACGTCGCGGCTAAATATAGTATTCCGTTACCCGACATGATTGCGCAAAGCCAAAAAACCTTGTTACGCATTCTTCATTATCCTCCAATGAAAGGAGATGAGGAAATGGGTGCAATCCGTGCTGCTGCGCATGAAGACATTAACTTAATTACCTTGTTACCAGCAGCGAATGAGCCTGGCTTACAAGTGCTGACTAAAGAAGGTGAATGGATTGATGTGCCAAGTGATTTTGGTAGCATTATTATTAATATCGGCGACATGTTACAAGAGGCCTCAGGCGGCTATTTTCCTTCAACATCTCACAGAGTCATCAATCCTCAAGGCACAGACAAAACCAAGTCTCGTATCTCGTTACCGCTGTTTTTACACCCAAATCCACAAGTGGTGTTATCTGAGCGTTATACGGCTGATAGCTATTTGATGGAAAGATTACGCGAATTAGGCGTAATTTAAGCACCCATAGTGTATTTAACAACGATACTAAGCGCCTTAAGGCGCTTTTTTTATGCATTTAATCCACTTACGAGGTAGAATATCACTTTTGTATTTATTGTTATTTACTCTCCGATTTATAAGGCAACATCATGGCAATTCAGTGGTATCCAGGACACATGCACAAAGCACGTAAAGAGATCGAGGAGGCGATGCCTCAAGTGGATCTCGTTATTGAAGTGCTCGATGCACGTATTCCATACAGCAGTGAAAACCCTATGGTGTCACAACTTCGCGGTGATAAACCTTGTATTAAACTGCTCAATAAATCTGATTTAGCGGATCCAGAAATTACGGCTCAGTGGATTGAATACCTAGAGCGTGAGCAAGGTGTACAGGCATCGGCAATCACCACCCTACAACCGGGAATGGTAAGAAGTATTCCTGATCTTTGTCGCAAACTAGTGCCGCACCGTGACACCATGGAAAAAGATATTCGTACCATGATAATGGGCATTCCTAACGTCGGTAAATCAACAATTATTAACACCCTAGCGGGCCGCACTATTGCTAAAACAGGTAATGAACCCGCGGTAACTAAAAATCAGCAACGGATCAACTTACGTAACGGTATCGTTTTGTCAGACACGCCAGGGATTTTATGGCCTAAAGTCGATAACGAAGCCAGCAGTTATCGCCTAGCGGTCACTGGTGCAATTAAAGACACAGCAATGGAATACGAAGATGTGGCCATGTTTGCTGCAGCTTATTTTCTTAAAGCCTACCCCGACGAAATTTGCGAGCGTTATAAGCTTAAATCGCTGCCTGACAGTGATATTGAATTACTCGAAGCCATTAGCCGTTCTCGCGGAGCACTCCGTCCTGGTGGGCGTGTTGATTACCATAAGGTCTCTGAACTATTACTGCATGAGTACCGCTCAGGTAAAATTGGCTTATTAAGCCTTGAAACACCGGCAATGGCTGAAGTCGAAAAAGTTGAAGTCGCGCGTAAGCTGGCTGAAAAAGAACTGATCAAACAACAAAAGATAGAACAAGAGAAACTAAAACGATCTGGCAAACGTTATAACGATTAAGCCCGATCCACGACTAGGTTGTTAATACATATACGGCCTAGTCATTCAAAAACTTATTGTCATAGTGATACATTTCAATGTGAAGCTAGTGATACTGCTAATGCCGTTAAACTAGCCTCAAGCAAGTCAATAACCCTCTCAAACCCTTTTTCCCCACCATAATATGGATCAGGCACTTCTTTAACCGCAGAGTCTCCAAAGCTTAACATCAAATGTAACTTATACCGTAAATGCACAGGACATCGCTCAGTTAACTCAGCTAAATTAGAAACATCTGCCGCTAAAATTAAATCAAAGTGCTCAAAATCAGCATCAATGACCTGTCGAGCCTTCATATCGGTAAAATCAAGTCCACGCTTATGGCCTGCAATCATGCTGCGACGATCAGGAGAATGACCTTGGTGATAGGCGATGGTGCCGGCAGAATCGATTTCAAGCTGAAGTGAATGCTGCTTAGCTAGTTGCCTAAAGATAGCCTCTGCTGTTGGCGAACGGCAAATGTTGCCCATACAGACGAATAGCACAGAGTGAACGTTCAAAAGATATTTATCATCCATCATTTATCATCGCCATTATATCCAGATTGCATGCAGCACAGAGTTAACGATCTGATTTGTCATTGTGTATCCACCAGCTCGACTTTACTCATGTTAACTCAAGCGTAATGTGCAGGCACAGTGACATTTGAGTTAATGTAAAAGAGCTGACTATTGTGATGGCCGTTCGCGCAAAAAACTAGCAAACCTTGGAGTGCCTTTTTGAGTTAAGCCTAAATACTGATAAGTAATGACTGAACCAATTAACGGCGGATTTTCTCGCTGTTTATCACTAAAACCACTGCCAATATTAAACACAATTCCAGCTGGCGTTTTTACAATTAACGCGCCTAATTGACCTCGATATTTACCTTTTCCTTGGGTATGACCAATGACCACGGCTTCAGCATCGTATTTAGGTTTGAGTTTAACAATATACTCGCTGCGCCCCACGGCATAATGAGCTTGTTTAAAATGTAACATTAATCCTTCCCCACCGGCATTCACAACACTATCAAGTCGATCGAACAGTGCCTCTGTTGTCGCTACTGTGTCCTGCTTAATAACCTGTAAATGAGTGGGATCAGTTTGCTCAGCCCATTTTTGCATCGCTAAATAGCGTTCAACAAAAGTGCCAGGATGATCTGGTAAGTCGAACATCATAAACTTTACTTGTTGCCAATCTTCAGCGGATGTATCCAGACGCCTAACTAATGCTGAAATATGCTCAAACTGATTACGCCCTAACCAGAGTTCGCCATCAATAGCCACTTCAGGAAAGCCCAAGGTAAATGATGCTGGTAAGACCACTTTTCGACCACTACGAGTCAGCATTTGACGACCATCCCAATAACCTCTCACACCATCAAGTTTTTCACTGACTAAATACTCAGCGACGGTAATATCTGGTTGATATTGTGTTGCTAACTGGATGGGAGGTTTAGATAAAACAGCACTGTGCGTTGTTAAACTATACAGTGCAATCATCAGTGAAAATATAACCGAGGGTATCTTAGACATATGCAATCCTTGCAATTAATCAAATCCATATCAAGGTGGCCACTCATTACCAATAAGAATCATAAACTGGCATTAATTTTATGATTAGCACGACCTTGACTTAAACCTTCTTAAGCTTAGTACAAAATTAAGAATTATCCACTTAAGCTGAAGGGAAAGACGAGTAGAATCAACACCGACTGAGGACATTATTGATGATTGAAATCGCTATTATCTTGTAACTTTAACTCATCAAAAAGTTAAATTACTGCTGGAAGCCTATGAATGGAATGTTACAATCTGCACAATTAAAACCAAAAAGATAATTTACTTAATGAAACCTGAGAATAATCATGGTCTAAAGCGCATTTTTCGAGCAACGGGATTTTCAATGAAGGGGCTAAAGTCTGCATGGAAACATGAAGCCGCCTTTAGACAAGAAACCTTACTGGCCGGCTTAATGTTCCCTGTTGCACTATTACTCAATATCAGTGCAACTGAACGCATTCTACTTATCATGACCCTATTAATTGTTTTAATTGTCGAATTATTAAACTCTGCGATTGAAGCAGTTGTAGATCGCGTCGGAGATGAAATTCATCCTCTTAGTGGTCAAGCGAAAGATATTGCTTCAGCAGCAGTATTCATCAGTCTCGTCTTGTGTACTATCACCTGGGGGATAATTATTTGGCCACTAGTGTTCTAACAACTGCCCAGTAAATACTAAACCGTGAGTTTAGCTGTTGTTAACATTGAAATAGCTTGTTCAATATAGGCAAGCCTTTCATTTTCAGCCCAATAAGCAGCATACACATGTCGATAGATACATTTTGCATCATCTACGCGAGATAAAGTGCCATTATCTAAATAGGGTTGAATGAGTGCTTCAGGCAAAAATGCACAGCCACTATTATTCAACATAAAATCCAATGCCATGCGAGCTGAGCTGGTATGCAGTACAGGTAAAGGCAACATGGTAAAATCTTGGGCGTGAGTGATATTAAAGGCTGTGCCCCAATCGACTTTTATATAAGGTAAATTAGCCGTTTGAGCCAGCTTAACGCCCTGCTGTTTGGACACTAGATACAGTTTTACTTGAGCAAGCTTAACTAATGTGACCCCATCAAGTTTTGGAGGATCAAAGGTAATCGCAATATCTAAAGTGCGTTCAATAAGCTGGCGAGTCATCACTGATGCAGACAAAACATCAGTCCTCAAAGCAACACCTTCCAAACCTAAATGCAGTGGCTGTAAAAAACCTTGTAAGTAAGCATCCCAAATATTATTACCAGCCGATAAAGCCAACTGAGCATTGTGCTGCTGATTCAAAATAATATCTTGTTTTGCCCTCTCCCAGGCATTAAGCACCGCCTCAGCATGACCCAACATTCTCTCACCTGCTGGGGTAGGTTGAATATTGTTACGCAAACGTTCAAACAGCTCTATCCCCAAAATACCTTCTAGCTGTTTTATCCTAAAACTAACAGCACTTCGGGTAAGGTAGAGATTTTCAGCCGCTTTACCAAAGTGTCGAGTACGAGATACTTCTAAGAAGGTTTTTAATAAATCTGTATCCATAAAAATTCTTTACCATTAAGGACAAAATATTTTGATTTAAAAAATGATAATACTAGCCAATACTCCAGTTGCAAATGTTTATATCTCACAATTTAGAAGGTATTAGCCATGTCTCAGCAATCATTTATCAATGCAAAACAAGGTATTGATGCTAACTCCAATGGTCATAGCAACAGTTTTCAGTCAACTAAACGCTTCTATGATGACGCGAATTTCCCTATGGGGTTTAAGCGTTGTGGTGATTTTACCAGTAAGGAAGCTGACTTGCTTGAACAACACGGTCAAGCAATGAAAAATCTAGCCGATGGCTCGCAATTACCTTGTAATGTTGACGAAGACCAGTTTATTCGCGTTCTTCAAGGCATGTTACCCGCAACAACACCAATGGAGTTATTGTGGTCTAAGTATTGCCGTCTAGCAAAAGGTAAGCCGTTTTATGCTGTCGTTGGTACTATTCATGCGCCAGCAAGTTCTAAAGTTGAAATTGAATTTGACGATGTTGAAGAAGAAGTTTCTGACACCGACGAGCCAGAATAAACTCTGGTTAGTGACTAAAACAAACGCCTGCAAACGTTAACACTTACGCTACATATCTAACGAAGAAGTAGGGTCAATATTCTACTCTACTTTTCGTTTTGCCACATTACTGCCACTCACCACTGTAACGCCAACACTCTGACGCCCAACCCCATAAGGCCTTGCAGTCAAAATGATTGCTTTTGCGCCTTTGACTTCAAACTACTGCTGAAAACTTGATTTAGCGCAATAAACACATACAAATATTTCACATCTAGTAACAAAGTGCTAGTATGGCTAATGAACGGTTGGTCCTATTTATATAAATTTGATGTTTTTGAGTATGCATTTGATAATTCTTATTTTGGATATCTGCATACAATAGATTAGGGATTAGATTTGACAACAACATCATATGAAGACGCATATCTTGTGATAGTAAAAATAATAAGTGCGGAGTTTCAATGATAAGATCTTTTTTTTATATAGTATTGTTGATACTCATCACTCGAACGGCTTATGCTGAGTCCGAGCCATCAATACAAAGCACAACTTTTACTGATGGATATACTCTTGATATCGGTATGTTTTATGCCAACTCCGATTCAAACTTTATTGCCACAAACCCTAAAACCGGCGGTACATTCCCGGTGGACTTTGAAGACGAACTTCTTCTAGCTGAAGCACAATACTTACCCTATTTTGAATTTACCTTTTCTTTCAACCAACGCCACAACATTTATATTGATTGGAAATCGTTGGATCGCAAAGCAGATACAGAAACGGTATCACAAGATTTTATTCTTGAAGATATTGATGGTAAAGATTACCTGATTGAAACTGGCTCGAAACTCAATACCTTACTGAATATAGACATTTTGCGTATAGGGTACGGGTATGATGTCTGGCAAGGTACAAATTACGCGGTTGGTGTGTCGCTAGGTTTACACGCCATGTTTATCGAAACGGCCTTTAAAGGCACCATAGGCATCTGTGTTCCAGATTCAACCTTATGCAGTAATTCAGTAGCAACGCCAGAAATTATCGATGAAACGATAACGGCTCCTTTGCCTGATATCGGTCTTTATGGATCTTACGAGTTTTACCCTGGCTGGATATTTGATGCTCATGCGCATTACTTTTCAATCAAATATGATGATGTAGATGGATCGCTTGTCGATGTCCGTTTAGGGGTCGAAGCAAAAATTTGTGATAACTGGTCGCTAAAATTGGCATATAACTACTATGATGTCGACGTTACTATCGAAAAGACACGTAATATCGGCAATATTGAGCAACGTACCTTTGACTATAATATTAACTACAGCTTTACTGGGCCAATGTTTGCTGTCTCTTATGTGTTTTAATATCACGTTATCTACAAAAAAAGCATCCTAGGGTGCTTTTTTTTAATTTGTATCCTCATAATAGGATGGTATAACCCCTGCTATTATTGCTATATTTATTTAACTATAGATTTTAAAAGTCTTTTTCAGCCCAGTTCATGAGGCACATAATGTCTAACACGCTATTGCAAACCGCTGCTGCCAATTTAAAAAAAGCGGTTCCGTTAATGTTAAAATATAAAATCCCTACCACACCAACAAACTATGCACTTTGGTATGCTTATGTGGGTGAACAAAACCCCTTACTGAATCAAGAGTTAGATACCGCAGTCAAACAAAATCAAACATGTTCACCAGTAACTAGCGAGCTAATTTATCGTAAATATGTTGCGGATCCTGTAGAACTTGATGTGCGTGATATGCGTAAAAATTTAGATGCTATGGTATGTGAATTATCCCAATCACTCAAAGACACTAATTTAGATACTGAAACATTTCAGAAGCAAATTGATAAAGATTTTAAAAAATTAAGTGATCTTGAAAATCAAGGCTTCTCACTTGAACAAGTTATTGGCATTGTTAGAAATATTGTCAAAGAATCTTCCAGTATTCGTTCTAGCACTGTCAGTTTTACTGAACAGCTACAAAAAGCACAATCTGAAATTGATACTCTAAAAACACGTTTAGCCGCATCTGAAAAAGACATGCTATTTGATGCATTAACCAATGTATTAAATCGCCGCGCATTTAATACTGATATAGAAGCGCAAGTAAGCTCATCACCTGTAGGTACTTGTTTAATTTTAATTGATATTGATCACTTTAAAATATTCAATGATAGTTTTGGCCATCAACTCGGCGATTTAGTCCTAAAAACAGTGGCTAAGCGGACCCAAGAGGCGTGTCGTGACGGAGTAAAATTGTACCGTTTTGGTGGCGAAGAGTTTGCTATTATCGTTCCCAATAGTCAGTTTAGGGTAGCCAGGCAGCTGGCCGAAGGCATACGTAGAGCCATAGAGAAGCTCAGTGTCAAAGATCGACGTAGCGATAAAGTAATTGACTCAATAACCGCCTCTTTTGGGGTGGCAGAATGGAAACCTAAACAAAATGTATCGCAACTCATTGAGGCAACTGACAAGCTACTTTACGATGCAAAACGCCTAGGTAGAAATCGCGTGATGCCGATTGCAAACTAGTTATTATAAGTAAAATAAATTGATTTTTTAGCCCATCTTTTATGACTCATCACTTTGCTCTTACAGCATGATGCGTGACAAAGGTTGGGCCTTATATTGACGATTATGTCGATATTTGAATTAGCGAGGCATTTGCAGGTAACGGGCGGCATTAATCGCCGTCGGCTTAGCCAAATAAGGCACATATCCCAAAAATGGACCTGTCATTATTTGCTTTAAACTGTCGAGGTTATCATCAATAAAAGCCATGTGAGGATCCACCTGATTTGCAACCCAACCAGCTATCGTTAATCCATCTGCTAGCAGTGCTTCTTGAGTTAATAAGGCATGATTTAAACAACCTAGCTTCATGCCTACGACGAGAATAACGTCGATTCTCGATGACCAATCTGATGGGTAATTCATGTGATTGACTAATTCAGTTTGTGGTTTAGTATTTTGCAGCTTAGCTTGCAATAATTTAACTGTATCAGACAAATATTCGCCATTACCCAATGGTAAACGCCAACCACCTGCACCTTCAATTAAGGCAAAATCAGCACTTTGCATCGCCGAGTGGTACATAGTGTCAAGAACACCTTGGGCAGTTAAAGTATGGTTGACTTGCCTAGCGGCAATATGCGGTGCAATTGCTGGGGCAAAACAAATAGGATTAACACTTTGATATGGCAAATCCATATTAGATTGGGTCATTAGCATCATGGCATCGCTATTGCGCAAGCCATCTTCTGTAGACTCACACCCTGATGCTATAGGTTTAAAGCCACACTTATTACCTGTGGCCTTAGATAAAAGTGCCGCTGAAATTAGCGTTTTACCACTGTCAGTGTCTGTTGCAGTCACAAAATACAGCATAGCTTCAGCCTCGTTTAGCGCGGATATACGCAATTTGATAAGTTAATGGTAAACCTTTGTCGGTACGTAAGGTTTCAGCTAATGCAACCCGTTGCTGCCATTGTTGTTTGCTCAACACTGCGCGTTGCTTTTCCTCATCTGCTTGAGCACTGGATGCCCCCACCCCTTTAATTGAATAAAGTAAGCTACGTAAGTCGGCAAAATAAACCGTAATAGTCTCAACCTGGATATCGATACTATCCCAATCAGGAGGCATTGTTTGCGAGGTGATAAAAGCAGACTTAAGGGCTGATACCGAGTGAAATTGATTGACGTGAAACCCTAACGTTTGCAATTCAGCCAAGCTGCCATCAATAACAACACTGAGATGGCATTCACCGCCCACTCGTAATACGCGATGAAATTCATTAAAAGCTTTGGGTAGCGTCTGACACCACTGCAAAGCTAAATTGGAATAAATGCTGTCAATAGATGCACTTTGTAAACCCAGCGCTTGAGCGTCACAACAAAGGCATAAGTAATCAGAATACTGTTGCGCCAATTGCGTTAGCATGCCATGCGCAATATCTGCCGCGATAACCTGTTTCACGTCATTGAAAGCTTTAAAACATGTACCTGGACCGGCTCCAATATCAAGTAGAGTGCCATATAAATTGGCATGCTGTAATAATTGCTGAGCACTCATACGCTGCAACACATCATGTTGCTTATACATAGGTGCTGCTCTTGAAAACTTGTTTGCAACCGAGTTATCTAACGTCATGAGGGTTCTCAAAGATACGATTTATTTAGCTACTGCCTGAGTGCTAATGCTGCTTACTAAATATCATTAACATCATTGTGCTGAATAAGCTGGACCACTGCACTAACCAGTGCACAAATATCGCTGGCTTGATGCTGTGCATTTAACGTAATACGAAGACGGGCCTGCCCGACTGGCACCGTTGGTGAGCGAATAGCCCCCACCAAAAAACCTTGTTGTTTTAGGTGCTCAGCAATAACTAAAACGCGATGATTATCACCAATCATAATCGGCTGGATCGCTGTCATTGAAGGCGTGATCTCAAGTTGATGCTCAAGTGCAACTTGCCTGAATAAGGCGATGTTTGCCGTTAATTGTGTTAATAACTGTGGATGGTCTTGCTGCCAATTAATCGCCGCTAATGCCAACTGAGCATTTGCGGGCGATAACGCGGTAGAATAAATATATTCACGTGAGGTTGCCACTAAGTAATCAATCACATTTTTAGAGGCTAAAATTGCCGCGCCTTGACCTCCTAATGCTTTGCCGAATGTCACCACCTGAATATCCACATTATTGGCATTAACAAACGAGCTTGGTAATACCCCAAAGCCATGGGCATCATCGACAATCAGCCAACAATCATGTTGCTGACATAAGCGAGATAATTCAGCTATCGGGGCAATGTCACCGTCCATACTGAATACACTTTCAGTAACCACAGCTGTATGAGGGTTGCGCTCGATCAGTCGCGTTGCACTAATAACATCGTTATGTAAAAAGCGCCGAATCTGACTACCACTGTCTTTTAAGCCATCAATTACTGAGGCATGCACTAACTTGTCGGCTAAGACAGTATCCTTGTTGCTAAACAAGGTTTTCATTAACGCGTTGTTAGCGCTAAAACCAGAACTAAATAACATACACGCTTGATGCCCCGTCAGCTCGCATAAACGCTGTTCAAGGGCAAAATGGGCTTGGTTATAACCACTAACAAGAGGTGATGCACGACTGCCAACACCATACTGCTGCGCTCCAGCATACAGAGCTTGAACTAAAGCAGGTTCATGGGCTAAGCCTAAGTAATCATTATGGCTAAAATCAACCATTACACGTGGCTTGGTTTCCGACACATGTCGTTGGCGTAAAAGGCCTGCCGCCTGCAGATCAGCAAGCTTATTACTTATCCGCTCGGTTAATGGGTGCTGCCCCATATCAGTCTGGCCTAATAACATCATGTAAAATTATAGCGCAGCTGCATCAAAGAACTGCTTAGTCGACTTATCTTGCTTAGCACTCGCTTTGGCTAATAATGCGCTATCAGACTCGATGTTGGCTTGTGGACCTTGCTCAGGATGTAACCCTAAACGTCGGAATAAACTCATGTCATCATTTTCTTCTGGGTTTGGCGTAGTTAATAGCTTACAACCGTAGAAAATTGAATTAGCCCCCGCAAAGAAACACATGGATTGCAGTTCATCACTCATACTTTCACGTCCGGCAGACAAACGCACCCGCGACTTAGGCATAATAATCCGAGCCACTGCTATGGTGCGGACAAATTCAAGCGGGTCAAGATCATCAATATTCTCAAACGGTGTACCGGCCACTTTTACTAACATGTTGATCGGTACCGAATCTGGATGTTGTTCTAAATTAGCAAGTTGCTGCAATAAACCTGCGCGATCGGTGGCTTGTTCGCCCATACCGACAATCCCGCCAGAACAGACTTTCATCCCAGAAGCTCGCACGTTTGTCAGCGTATCTAAACGACTTTGATAAGTACGAGTGGTGATAACATCGCCGTAATATTCTGGTGAGGTATCAAGGTTATGGTTGTAATAATCTAAACCAGCATCAGCCAATCTGCTGGCTTGGTCAGGCGATAGCATGCCTAATGTCATACAGGTTTCCATGCCCAAAGCACGGACATCTTTTACCATTTGTGTTAAATATGGCATATCTTTGTCACGCGGGTTGCGCCAAGCAGCGCCCATGCAAAAACGTGATGCACCAGCAGCTTTAGCGCTTTTAGCCTCGGTTAATACCTTTTCAATTTCAAGTAAACGTTCTTTTTCTAGACCGGTATCATAGCGCGCACTTTGTGGACAATATTTACAGTCCTCTGGGCATGCACCGGTTTTAATCGATAAAAGACGACTGATCTGCACTTCGTTAGGGTCAAATGTTTCACGATGAATACTGTGGGCTTTAAACAATAAATCATTCATAGGCAACGCAAATAATGCCTCGATTTCTGTTTTTTGCCAATCGTGACGAACTTCAGCTAACGACATGGATCATTCCTTTATTTTGATTTTATGTTGGCTAGGATACCCTGAGTCCGTAAACTGTCAACGCAGTAACCATTTCACGCTTTACTAGCGGTCAAAAAACGAGCACCTATAATTATGGCATTTTCCGACACAAACACCACTATCGACTACGCTTTCGATCAACAACACATTTGGCACCCTTATACCTCGATGACCCAGTCTCTGCCTGTATATGGCGTCGTTTCGGCCCAGGGATGTGAACTGACATTAGACAGCGGTAAAGTGCTTATTGATGGCACGAGTTCATGGTGGTCATGTGTGCACGGTTACAGTCATCCGACCATTGTTGCTGCAATGCAACAACAGCTGTCAACACTGAGTCATGTCATGTTTGGCGGCATAACCCACCAACCCGCTATTGAGACATCAAAACGTTTAGTGCAGATGACCAGCGCCAATTTAACCAAAGTATTTTTAGCCGATTCTGGCTCGATTGCAGTTGAAGTCGCCTTAAAAATGGCGCTGCAATATTGGCAAGGCCGCAATCAGCAGCAAAAACAACGCATTATGACCGTAAAAAGTGGTTATCACGGTGATACCTTTGCAGCGATGAGCGTGTGTGACCCAGACGGTGGAATGCATACCATGTTTGGCAACAATGTGACTAAACAAGTATTTATCCCTACGCCAACGTCTAAGTTTAATGATCCGCTTAATCAAACCGATACACTCGCGTTAGATGCCGCATTTACACAACACCACCAAGATATCGCCGCGGTAATTATTGAACCCATCATGCAAGGTGCTGGCGGAATGCGTTTTTACTCCCCTGCTTATCTGGTTAAACTGCGCCAACTTTGTGACCAATATGATGTGTTACTCATATTAGATGAAATAGCCACTGGATTTGGCCGTACTGGCACCCTATTCGCTTATGAGCATGCCAATATTGAGGCCGATATTTTGTGTGTTGGTAAAGCCTTAACTGGTGGATATATTAGTCTTGCTGCCACCTTATGCAGTGACGAAGTGGCCTGTGGTATTAGTGATTCACCCGCTGGCGTGTTTATGCATGGGCCCACTTTTATGGGTAACCCGTTGGCATGTGCAGCAGCAACCGCCAGCTTAGACTTACTGCTTAAAGGTGATTGGCAACAGCAGGTAAAAGATATTGAGGCACATTTAACACGCACCTTGCCCGCTGCCATGGCGTCAAAGCAGGTAAAAGATGTGAGAGTGCTCGGCAGTGTTGGAGTGATAGAAATGCTCTCGCCAGTTAATACCGCAGCCTTGCAAAAAGCCTTTGTTGATTTAGGTGTGTGGGTAAGGCCTTTTAGTCGCTATATCTACATCATGCCGCCATATACCATTAGCGCAGAACAATTAACCCAATTAACCTCTGCCATGTTATCTGTTGCCGACACCATTGTCCCCAGTGAAGATAATCAAACTTTGATTAGCCATGGATAATCAAAGCTGGGCTAATCTCAGATTTGGGTAAGACTCAGTTTAGGTAAGACTCTGTTTCGCTTAATCTAATACCGCTTGAGCGTGGGCAACAATCGCATCTGAAACGTCTTTATAAACACCTTTAAGTAAAATCCAATGGTGCCAGTAAAGCGTTTCAGTGATGATATGCTCTTTACATATATGCACTAACTCACCTGAAGCCAGCTCTGGTTTAATTTGCGTTTTTGGCACTAAGCCATATGCCGCACCGTGCTTGGCCATGGTCACAAAGGCATCTGATGAACGTACAGTATGTAATGGATATTCACCTTGCGTGAGTCCAAAATGCTGTTGAATGTATCGTGTGTGCATATTGTCTTTATGATCAAAAGCGATACCCGGTGCTTTTCTAAGACTGTCAGCACTAATTCCGTTAGGGAAGTAATGACGACTAAACTCAGGTGACGCAACCAACAGATAGTCAACATTTCCCAGCCGAGCCAATTGGCAACCTTTAATAGCTGTAGATTGCACAGAAATAGCCCCAAAAGCTTGGCCATCCTTTAACCTATTAATCGTGCGGTCTTCACCTTCAATGAGCAGATTAATCTCTATTAAATGTGACTTAATCACCGGGGCTATTGCCGGAATTAGCCAGGTGGCTAAGCTGTCTGCATTGGTGGCAATATGCAAGGTTAACGGTGTTTGGGGTGAATGCGGCATAGCGCTAGGAAGTAAGTCGGCTTCTAACTGCACAACTTGGTAATAGTGTTTTAATAGCTGCTTACCTAAATCTGTGGCTTCAATCGGCTGGCCTCTAATTAATACTGGTTGAGCAAACTGTTGTTCTAACTGCTTTATTCGTTGCGACACCGCCGATTGTGTTAAACACAACACGCCAGCCGCACGCTCAAAACTTTGCTCTTTAATCACACCGCTCAATGCTTGCAGTAATTTATAATCAAGATTACTCATTATTTTACCAACTTATTAAATCCTCTTAAGCCATCGTAGCCAGTATCTTGACATCTTTCATTAATTATTCTTATACAACAGAAAAATTATTAATTTAATTTATATCAAAACTATTGCTACTTTAGCAATTAATTACATTGCTCGTTACTAGGATACTCATGACTACCTCCGCATTATTTCAAGGACTTATTCTCGGCTTAGGAATGATTATTCCTATTGGCGCACAAAACTCATACATATTAAGCCAAGGGATAAAACGCAATCATCATTTTCTCGCGGCGACAATTTGCATGTTGTGTGATGTGTTATTAATTGGTCTGGGCATTTTTGGCGGAGGAAAATTAATCGCCAGTAGTGAATGGTTAATGCTACTGATAGGTTGGGGAGGCGTCACTTTTTTAGTTGTTTATGCTGTTCTGTCGTTCAAAAGTGTGTGGAGAAATCAGTATCTCGTTACAACACACATTGCAGCGGCCAATAGCCGTAAAACAATTATCGGCACTACATTTGCTGTCACCTTGCTTAATCCTCATGTGTATTTAGATACAGTAATGATACTCGGTAGCGTGGGGGGCACTTTTGATGGCAACGAAAAATGGGCATTTGCTATTGGTACCATGCTGGCCTCAATACTGTGGTTTTACACCATAGCATTTGGTGCCGCTAAACTTGCACCTTGGTTAGGTACGCCTAAAGTTCAACGCGTGATTGATGCTCTAGTCGGCACTATTATGCTTTTTATCGCCTATTCAGTATTTAATACTTTATCAATAATACCAATAATCGAATAGCGGCTGACAACACATGTAAATCAAAAAATATCCATAAAATCAGTAAATAATTAACGCTTCATCGGCACAAAGCTAGCTTGCTGTTTTATGCGAAGTAACCATTTATTAATCTGTGGGTAATGGGTTAAATCAAAACCGCCTTGATGGGCAACATGGGTATAAGCGAACAAAGCAATGTCCGCTAAGGTAAATTGCGAACCACACAGAAAAGGTTGCTTTGCTAGTTCAGCTTCCATAGCCGCAAGCGCTTTATGGCCTTTAGCGTGCAGTGAGTGATATTCAGCTAAGCGATCCTCAGGTAATCCTAAATACAACTGAATAAAGCGTGCAACGGCAATATATGGCTCATGACTGTATTGTTCGAAAAACATCCACTGGTACATTTTCGCTTTATTATAAGCATCGGTTGGGATCAACATAGAGCCCTCAGCAAGATACCCCATAATGGCATTAGACTCCGATAATACGCTGCCATCATCGAGTTCTATTAGCGGTATTTTACCTTGCGGATTTTTAGCTAAAAACTCTGGTGTTTGCGTTTCACCTTTAGCGATATTCATTTCTTGCCATACATGCTCAATACCTAACAGATTCAGCACCAACTGCACCTTATAACAATTACCCGACATGCTATCGCCATACACAATCATACTAATATCCTTTTAAGGTGATGTTTAATCTCAGCAATACTGCCAAAATGGGTAAACCTACTTTTTAACTAGACTCGAAATTAACGCTCGCAATGCAGCAGGTTTAACCATTTTAGCCATGTAGTGATAACCCTGCCTTTCGACATCTTCAACCAAATCTTTATTGGTATTGGCAGTAATTAATATCCCAGGTAAATGCTCCCCATAACGGCTGCGAATACCATTCATGGCATCGATACCGTTTTGATCATCGTCTAAGTGGTAATCAGCTAACATAATGTCTGGTGCCACCCCTTTAAGGCCTAACTTAATCCGTGCATCGGCAAGATCTTTGGCACAAATAACCTCACATTGCCAACGGCTTAATAATGATTCTAATCCCGCAAGAATGGCTTCTTCATTGTCGATGCATAGCACTTTAATTCCCGCTAAAGGCTGCAATAGTGTTGGTAAAGGTTTATTGCTTGTTTGGCTGATGGTTTCACCTATGGGCACAGAAATAGAGAATATCGAACCGCGACCTAAAGCCGAACTCACATGTATTTGATGATCAAGTACCTTACTGATCCTGTCAGCAATCGCTAACCCTAACCCCAAACCACTGACATTACGGCTACTAGGATGATTGAGACGTTTAAACTCTTTAAAGATTTCTTGTATATCAAACTCATTAATTCCACAGCCAGTATCCAGTACTTGGATCTCAATAAAATCACCTCGATGACGGCAACCAAATAACACTTTACCGCCACGAGCATAACGATAAGCATTGGTTAAAAAATTCTGTAAAACACGTCGCAATAAAGAAGGATCGGAGTTAACGGTCGCAGTACAAGGCACCATTGAAAACGAAATTTGACTATCGGCAGCCATAGCATCAAACTCAATGGATAAACCGTTAATGATCTCTGCAATCGCAAAATCACGACGGTTAACCTCTACCATGCCAGAGTCTAGCTTAGAAATATCGAGTAAATCGGTTAGTAACTCACCAGCTGTTTTCAGCGAACTATTGACATGAGTCAATGTGGTACGCGCTTCTAAATCGAGATTTGGATATTGCGATAATGATGCAGTAAATAATCTTGCAGCATTTAACGGTTGCATTAAGTCGTGACCAACAGCGGCTAAAAAACGCGTTTTTGATGCATTGGCGAGCTCTTCTTGCGCTTTAGCCTCTAATAATTCGCTGTTTGATAACGCCAGTTCATAGGTTCGCTCCTGTACCCGACTTTCCAAGGTTTCATTAGCTTCCAGTAAAGCTTTTTCCTGTAAACGATATTGGGTGATATCAGTAAATGTCATTACAAAACCACCATCAGGCATAGGATTGCCTTGAATTTTTATAACCTTACCATCCTGGCGAGCACGCTCAGAAGTATGAGGAGTGCCATTTCGCATATGTTGTACCCGCACTTCAACTTGGTTTTCAATGTCTCCAGTACCACAAAAACCGCGCAGAGCATTAAACCGCACAATATCAGCTATTGGCATACCTTGTTGTAAAAAGCCTTCTGGGTATTGATACAATTCAACATAGCGATAATTCCACGCAACTAAATTAAGGTCTCTATCAACCACACTCATACCTTCATAAGCGTGTTCAATTGCACCTCGCAGCATATCTTGACTTAAAATAATTTTAGAAGAGGCCTCATCCACTAAATGGAATACCTCATCAAGAGCCAAATCACGTCCTTGTAAAACAGAGTCCATAACCAGTGAAGCACTTGATGCGCCTAACACACCCGACAACATGTGTTCCGTATGGGCGATTAACTCTTCTGGAGCCGTTTTGTACCAACTGTCACTTTTAACCGCATCTGCCGAAAAACGGCTAAAACTTTCATAAGCACGAGTAGGACTCACAAACCGACTGGCCAAAATTAATAAATCTTGTTGTGAAATAGGCCCTTGGCGTTTTTTAGCATCTTGCTTTGATGACCAAGGTTTGACAAAGTGACTCGCTTGAATACGCTCAGCAACGCCCGCTCTAAACCATATAGAACCCAGCACATAGCAAAAAATATTGGCTAATAAGGCAATCAAAGTATCGCTAATATTGGGAGTGATTGAATTGAAAAAACCAGAGTCTGCACCAATAACACGGGCTTCACCGGCACCTTGAAGTAAAATAAAACACCAAAGACTAAAACCAACAGCAAGGCCTAGATACACTCCCGCTCGATTACCGTGTTTCCAATACAATCCCCCCACTAACGCAGGCGCTAATTGAGAGAATGCGCCAAACGACATCATCCCCAGATGTGAAAGTGAATCACGGTCGGTAAACAGCAAATAGCTTAAATAACCAAAACCTAAAATCACCACAATCGATAAACGGCGTACATTTAATAACAGTTTAGAAAACTGACTAAAATTCTTTTCTCGTATTTGACCTGTTCGCAACAAAAATGGCACCAACCATTCATTACTCACCATCACGCTAATAGTCACCACCGCCACGATCACCATCCCAGTCGCGGCAGACAAACTACCCAGTAATGCGACAACGGCTAATACAGGTTGATCAAGCGCTAAAGGTAAATTAATCACGTAGGTATCAGCTGACACTGAATCACCCAAAATCACCTTACCGGCGAGTGCCAATGGGGCAACGAACAAGCCAAATAAGACTAAATAGATTGGAAATATCCATCGCGATTTTCTTAAAATATGCTCGCCACCGCACTCGACTACCATCACATGAAACTGCCTTGGCATACATAAGAACGCCGCCATACCAACAAATAACTCAGGTAGGAAAGACTCTAAACGGATATGACTATTTTGGATCAATGCTTTATCTGATGCTTGTTGCCAAATATCACCAAAGCCATCAAAGACCCCAAAACTAATCACGGCACCGACAGAGATAAAGGCTGCCAGTTTAACCAGTGACTCAAAGGCAATCGCCACCATCATTCCTGGATTATGTTCAGTAGCATCTAATTTACGAGTACCAAATAAAATGGCAAAAATAGCCAATAACATGGTAATCAATAATGGCACAGCGACAGGACTCAGCGGATTGTCAGCAGGTTGAAATAAATTAAGACTAAACACCATGGCTTTAAGTTGTAACGCGATATAAGGCATGATGCCGAACAAGGCAATTAGCGTAACCAACGCCGCTAATAGTTGTGATTTACCATAGCGGGCAGCAATAAAGTCGGCAACAGAAGTAATGTTTTGCGCTTTAGACACCACCACCATTTTTCGTAACATGCCAAAGCCAAGGGTAAACACCAATATTGGGCCAATAAAAATAGGTAAAAAAGACCATAAATCATTGGCGGACTGGCCAACTGTGCCTAAAAAGCTCCAGGAAGAACAATACACAGCTAAACTGAGCCCATAAATCCATACTTGGGCTTTTTGGTTTATTTTACTAAACCACCTCTCAGCGCCCCACGCCAAAATAAACAGCAATGACACATAACACACCGCAATCACGGCAACGATTAAGGTTAAGTTCATGAAACGTCCGATATCACTTTATTATTATTAAAAATCTGTTTTATTTTTACCTAAAACATCGTGTATTGAACATAAAACAACCTACACAATAGAATCATCATAAATAACAGACTAACTCTGTAGCAATTATAACCATATTAACACGTGCAACAGACTAAATATTAAGGATATTTTAAAACTAGACCAAGGTCTAATAGTGCTGATAGCCTGTTGCAGATGATACTTTAACCACGCCATTTTTAGAAAGGGAAGCCCCATGACCCCGCAGTCTCTTTACAAAGTTCCGAGTGACATTGCAGAAAACGCACTGGTTGATAACGATCAATATAAGAAAATGTACCAGGAGTCCATTATTAATCCAGAAGGTTTCTGGAGAGAACACGGCAAACGTATTGATTGGATCAAACCTTATACCAAAATCAAGCAAACGTCTTTTGATGATCATAACCTTTCGATCAATTGGTTTTATGATGGCACGCTCAATGCGTCTTCCAATTGCTTAGATCGCCACCTTGAAGAACATGGCGATAAACTAGCCATTATTTGGGAAGGTGACGATGCCAATGAGCAACGTAAAATTACTTACGCCCAATTACATGCCGATGTGTGTAAATTTGCTAACGCCCTTCGAAGCCAAGGTGTTAATAAAGGTGATATCGTCACAATATACATGCCTATGGTGCCTGAAGCGGCAGTCGCTATGCTTGCCTGTGCTCGCATTGGCGCGGTGCATTCAGTGGTGTTTGGTGGTTTCTCACCCGACTCGATTGCTGCAAGGGTGATTGACGGTAAATCAAAAGTCTTAATTACTGCCGACGAAGGTGTTCGCGGTGGCCGAAAAATTCCGTTAAAACGCAGTGTGGATGAAGCCATATCAAATCCAGATGTCACTTGCGTCGAAAAGGTCATAGTACTTAAGCGTACTGGTGGTAGCATCGATTGGGTTGAAGGCCGAGATGTCTGGTGGCACTCACTCATGGAAGTCGCTTCAGAATTCTGTCTACCCGCTGAAATGAATGCTGAAGATCCACTCTTTTTACTTTATACCTCAGGCTCTACTGGTAACCCTAAAGGTGTGCTGCATACTACCGGTGGTTATATGGTGTATGCCTCAATGACACACGAATATGTGTTTGACTATAAAACAGACGAAGTATATTGGTGTACCGCAGATGTAGGTTGGATCACTGGTCATTCATATATGGTCTATGGACCATTAGCGAATGCCGCGACGGTATTAATTCATGAAGGTGTACCTAATCATCCAACTCCGGCTCGATTAGGTGAAATGATTGACCGTCATAAAGTCAATATTCTCTATACCGCGCCAACCCTAATTCGTGCACTAATGGCTGAGGGTAAAGAACAATTTAGCAGCTATAAAGGTGATTCATTACGCATTATGGGATCTGTGGGCGAACCCATCAATCCAGAAGCATGGCGTTGGTACCATGAGGTGATCGGTCATGAAAACTGCCCTATTGTCGACACTTGGTGGCAAACTGAAACGGGAGGTATTCTGATAAGTCCTCTACCAGGTGCTACAGACACCAAACCAGGTTCTGCAACTCGACCTTTCTTTGGTGTACAGCCTGCGCTAGTCGATAACATGGGTAATATTGTAGAAGGTACCGGTGAAGGTAACCTGGTTATCCTTGATTCGTGGCCAGGACAAATGCGCACCGTTTATGGTGACCACGATAGATTTGCCTTAACTTACTTTAAAACGTTCCGTGGCATGTATTTTACCGGTGATGGCGCGCGTCGTGATGAAGATGGCTACTATTGGATTACTGGTCGTGTTGATGATGTCATTAACGTATCTGGGCATCGCTTAGGTACTGCTGAAGTGGAAAGCGCGCTAGTGTCGCATGAGCTCGTTGCTGAAGCGGCTGTTGTGGGTTACCCGCATGACATTAAAGGCCAAGGTATTTACGCTTATGTCACCCTCACTCGTGGGATTGAGCCAACGGAAGAGTTGCGCCAAGAATTACGTCAATGGGTACGCAAAGAAATTGGCGCCCTTGCAACACCGGATCTTATTCAGTGGGCAAGCGGTTTACCGAAAACGCGTTCTGGCAAAATTATGCGCCGATTCCTTCGAAAAATTGCCGCTAATGAAGTGACCAACTTAGGTGATTCCTCTACTCTGGCGGATCCTGCTGTAATTGATACGTTAATTGAGTCACGCCTAAACAAAACTGAGTAATATAAACTAACTTGTAATACCTTATCCACCCGAGAAATCCTGACCAATTTCTCTTTTCGCCCCTCACTGAGGGGCATTTTTTTAACTGAGATTAATGGACTGAACAGTTTTATTCGCTATGACTAATTGTTTAAGGTTTTAGGCTGTGGAGCATAAGAGGTCTCAATAGTTATGTCATATAAATGATCGTTTAATGTCACCTTGTAACTGGTTGATTGGCCCACTTTAAGACTGATTGTTTTATCTCCTAGTAAATCCGAAGCGTCATTAGATTCATCACGTAAACTGATCAACAAATTGACCTTATTATTGCTATTTTCTGTCGACACGATTGTCACACCATAATCACCTTCAACATTGAGTGACACAGTATCATTTAATCCCATGACAATTTTGGATGCCGACGTGGTTAAATCTTCAGAATGCTTCACGCTCTCTTCAATAGATAAACCTATGACTAAAGCGTCTTCAGCAACGGCGATGTGGCTAACCATAAACAGAGCGGCTAACAGTAAACGTTTCATAAAGTGTTTTTCCTGATGGCAATACATTATTATTTTTTTATAAGTATCATCTGACTGTGTAAATGAATTTACACCAACTTATATAAAAAAACAGCGCTTATCTCGCAAAAATACTATTAGCGTGTATTTATCACCTTTAGCCATGGTTTATTGATTTAGCTTTACCATAAATAAGCGCTCATTCATCACAATATGGTTTATCAATCCTTGCCTATGTTAAGCTTTATCCAAACCAGAATAATACTACCAATAAATTGAAAGACTCATCTGTTAAACCTGCAAAGATAACCCTACGTGATTACCAACAACAATCCGTAGATGCTGCTATTGCTCATTTTAAGCAAAGTCAACAATCAGCAGTATTGGTTCTTCCTACCGGTGCAGGCAAAAGTATCGTCATTGCCGAACTAGCTCGCATTGCTAATGGTAATGTACTGGTGCTAACTCACGTAAAGGAATTAGTCGCTCAAAATGCCGAAAAGGTAGGCTTACTGACACAAGAAGCAAATATCTATTCTGCCGGATTAAATCAAAAGAAAGCCAATGGTAAAACGGTAGTGGCCAGCGTTCAATCAGCGGCTCGTGCCCTCACAAAATTTACCCAACCCTTTTCATTAGTGATTATCGATGAATGTCATCGAGTGAGTAATGAGTCTACGAGCCAATATCAACAATTGCTTATTCATCTTAAAGCGCAAAATCCTAATATAAAATTACTTGGATTAACGGCAACGCCTTATCGTTTAGGTTTAGGCTGGATATACCGTGTGCATTACCATGGAAAAGTAGGCAATACCGACACAGCTGTTTTTGACAAGTGCATTTTTGAACTGCCAATGCGGCCATTAATTAATAAAGGTTATCTTACTAAACCGATAATTTTTGACGGACTGAGTGCCCAATATGATTTTGGTGATCTGGAGCCAAATGACAGCGGAGAGTACCCTCAAATGGCAATAGACTCCTTGCTTAATCATCAAGGCCGCGCAACCACAGCAATTATCAAACAGGTGAAGCAACTTGCAGCACTGCGCAAAGGTGTATTGATTTTTGCTGCAACCGTTAGACATGCTAATGAAGTGATGGCGCTTTTAGACAAAGATGCTGCGTTAATTACCGCTAAAACGCCCCATAACGCACGTGATGAGATCATTCAACGCTTTAAGTCCCAAGATCTGAAGTACATTGTCAACGTAGCAGTGCTCACTACAGGCTTCGATGCGCCACATGTTGACCTTATAGCGATATTAAGACCAACAGCGTCAGTGAGCCTATTCCAACAAATGATTGGTCGAGGTTTACGCTTAGCACCGAATAAAACAGATTGTTTAATCATCGATTACGCCGCGAACGGTTATGACCTCTTTTATCCGGAAGTTGGCCAAGCCAAGCCCAATAGTAAATCAGTGCCTGTTCAAGTGCATTGTCCTGTATGCCAATTTGCAAACATCTTTTGGGGGATAGTGGATGGGGATGGCGATATAATTGAGCATTATGGAAGACGCTGCCAAGGATTAATCAGTGACAACCAGCAATGTGACTTTAGATTCAGGTCAAAATCATGTCCCGACTGTGGAGCTGAAAATGATATAGCGGCACGTATCTGTAACGCCTGCCAATCAACCTTAATTGATCCTGATAAACGCTTAAAGCAAGTACTTAACGCTCAGCATCACCATTTATTCAAATGCGAGCAAATGCTATTACTCGAGCACGACAACAAGTTACTTATTCAATATATTGATATTGAGGGTAATGATTTTAAGCAGACGTTTAACTTTTCGACACCAGCACAACGCAAAGCATTTTATGCGGTATTTGTACTAAGCCACACTCGCACGCCAGGTCTTAAGCATCCTCAATATAATAAAGTAGCAGATGTATTGGCGGATCAAAGCCGATTTAGAAAACCTGATTTATTATTATTAAAGAAAAACAAATATCGTTGGGATTTAGTTGATACATTTTTTGACTATCAAGGCAAATATAAAATCGATATGAGTTAAAACAAAATTAATTGTGTTCAAATACCATTTGAAAAATACATATGGTATAAATTGCCAAGATCATTAAACAGGAGTCACCATGTTTGTAGTTATTTTTGGCCGCCCAGGTTGCCCATATTGTGTTAGAGCCGTTGAGTTATCAGAAAAGTTAGCGGCGCAAAGTGCGGATTTCAAATTTAAATATATTGATATTCATGTCGAAGGTATCACCAAAGCAGACTTATCAAAAAGTGTCGGCAAAACGGTTGAAACTGTTCCACAGATCTTCATTGACGAACAACCAATTGGTGGTTGCACTGAATTTGAAGCCTATGTTCGCCAAAACAATCTACTTAAATAAGTATTAAAAGCTTCAAATAAAAAAAGGCAACCAATAAGGTTGCCTTTTTGTTATCAGTTTATAGGCTAAATAGCGTATTTAGCTGAGAATATAATACGATTCAAATCACCGTCGAAACCATCTTCGCGCTCATTCAAAGCATGCATATATTCAACCCCAAATGTGAGTGGCTTTGAAGGCGAGTATAGTAAGTTAACATAGCCAGAATAAGCTTCTTTATTAACAGCCCCGCCAGTAAGTGCAATATCATTGTCTGCAGTGAAACCTGAAACCGTTAAGCTAGAACGCCATTGTTCTGACCACCAATGACGGTATGCGACGAAACCACCATAGGATTTAATCGCTTGGATCTCACCATTGGAATCAAGCACACCAGCATTAGCATAATTAAGCGCCATATAACGCCCTAACCCTTCCCCATAAGTTGCGGTAAATTTAATATCATCTTTACCTAAAGGTATAACACCGGCAAAGCTAACGCCATAACCTAACTCAGAAGTATCGTACTGGGTTGCTCCAACAACTTGCTCTAAATCTAATTGTCTTACAATAGCAGCTACTGAAAATGCAGAACCACTAGCTGCACTGAAGTTATAACGTCCGACAAAATCCGGCACAACGCCGCTACCACTGGTGATTCGGCCTCCACCACCAAACGGTGTTACAGTCGTTTCAGGATTTTCAATTGAAAATTGCCAATTACCATTGGTATAACGTAGTTGTGATTGTCTAACGAAAGGTGTTCCTTCAGCGGCACCGACAAAATCTAGATTCTCCGGTAAGGCGCCTGGATTTTGAAACGTAGTCCAAGTCTGACCGACAGTCCAATTGTCATAACTGACAAATGCATGACGTATACGAGGAGAGTAACTGTTAGAGACTCGCTCGTTACCGTCAGTATGGGTCATAAAATCAAGTTCAATAAAACCTGTGAGTTTATGGCCATCAACATCAGTAACTGTTTTAAAGTTAAAACGTGATTCCCGCGCTTGAAAATCGACAACTTGCTGGCCGTTTCCAGATGTCCCATAAATAGTCCCTGGCACATAAAACTGACGTGACAACGAACCAGATTCTGGCGCCCCATTGCCATAATCACTAAACATTACATCGGCTTTAATGTAGCCACCAAAAGTCATATCGGTTGCAGCATGAGCTCCCCCACTCATCGCTAACAAAGCGCTTGCAACATAAAGACTTAGCTTTTGCTTTCTCATTATTCTCTCCCTATTGATATTGTTCTAATCTTCAGCAATATGAACCAATCAACAAACAGATAACATTAGCAATAGGTCTATAAGACAAAAGTAGACAAGTAAATACTTATAATTGAACTAATACTTAAGGTTAAATCATTTTTCTATATCAAATTAATGACTCTACATGACAGTAATTTAAAAGATTAATGACCTAAAATTGTAGGTCATTGCACAATAAATTTAATCAAAGTAAGTATTTAATAATCGTGAGCATCGAATAATTGTATGGTAGGCCCCCATCAGTGAATGGTTTGAAGCGATGAGCTAGAAAATATTTATGATCAAATTCAATGGCGATAATTTTTTGATTTAGAGTACGAGGGATTTGAGATATTTTAAAATAACTTGGGGAATAATGCTAAATTTGTGGTTCATCTAGAACTCGAACCTTCGGCTAATGGGTTGACAGCCAACTGTTGATATTTAAATGGCGAAAAATTCATTGGCAATTTTAGCCGTTGAATAATTGACTGTTCTTTGATGGCATGGGAGTTTAACTCGGAGAGGTCTAAAAAGTGGTGGGTCGTGAAGGATTCGAACCTTCGACCAATTGGTTAAAAGCCAACTGCTCTACCAACTGAGCTAACGACCCATCTTGGTTTTGCAAGAACATCTATTCTTACTGGGGAAAAAGCCAACTGTCTCTGTTTCAAGACCAACTGAGCTAACGACCCATCTTGGTGTAACATTTAAATTGTTTAGCCACGATTTAAAAAGTGGTGGGTCGTGAAGGATTCGAACCTTCGACCAATTGGTTAAAAGCCAACTGCTCTACCAACTGAGCTAACGACCCATCTTGGTTTTGCAAGAACATCTATTCTTACTGGGGAAAAAG